>CAXFTV010000046.1:0-7367 GCA_964005845.1 uncultured bacterium | reverse complement strand
TGCGACCCCATCCGCCAGCAATTGCTGGGGGCCACCACTGACCAGTATGGCTATTCTTCTCCCGTCGACGCCGACGTACCGTTGAAAATCTGGTTGGAAGAGCGCCTGAGCAGCACCGCAATCGCTCCCTGAGACAGCGTCCCTGGCAAGGTGCCAAATTTAGGCGAGGAGCGCCGACGCACCTCCCTCCCCACTTTGCCCCTCACTGATTGGCGTGTTCGTAGCCTCCTAGATCCACATCCTGGCCACGGTGGAAGTTCTTGCCCATCAAATACTTTGTCTCCAACTCCACGTCGCGGATTTGAAGCGGAGGCGCTGCCTCTCGATCGCGCCGCAACAGAGTGACTTCTACTGTATTTTCCCCCTGCCGCGGCCAGTGGGCCTTGTCCAGGCGAAATACAAACCAGTAGCCGCCAACCCGATAACGCGGGGCTTCCATTATGTATAACTGGTTGATTTTGCGCAACAGGACATCCGGCAACTCCTTGCCATTGAAGCGGAAGCACAACTTATCGCGCTCGGTGGTTTCAACCAGGCGCAGGCGCAGCAAAACCTCGTGCACCCGCCCGACCTTGTCCCAGCGCGGCAGATCGTCGCTGATTTTGAAATGAATCTGGGCCGGCTTTTTAAGCTCCAGTTCCACCGGCAATTGCAGCGAGACACCCGGTTCCACAATCGGCTCCAACTCGGTATAGCGGCCGGTCGGAGTAGGCACGTAATAATGCTTGTCCCGCGGTGCCATGATTTCGGGATAGGGCATTTCTCGAAGCTTTTCGTAAAACGAAGCTTCGTAGGGCCAATTGCTGAACCAGTGCGCCAGGTAGAGACCATCCACACCTTGCTCCCAGTAGTTGCAGGCTGCTGCTCGCACCATTTGAATATTGGCTTCGTTGAGGCGATCCGAGTCAACGTGACTCTGGATGGCCGCGTGAATCCGACACTTACTGCCCCTAGCCGCTTTAATTAGCGGGCGAAAGTCGGTCATCTGGTCCTGCAGCTCCGGCCCCGCAAAGGTCTGGCCGATAACCACATCCACAATCCCCTCATTTATCCAGCCGCGCACGTCCAGACCCAGTTCCATACAACCTGAAATACTGGCGGGCACGCGGATGGCTAGCTCGCGTTTGCGACCGCTTTTTTTCAACGCCCGGTAGATTTTGCGAATCCACGCGGTCATGATTTTTGCTCCGGCCTTTATTTCCTTGGGATGAAAATAGTCCAGACCGTAATTGAGTTGCAATTCAAATCCGTCGATATCGTAGTTTTCCAGCGTTTCCCGAATCAGGGCGAAGCGCTCGGCCCGCACCTCCTCGTGCTTGAAATCCATGCATCTAGCACCCCGATGATCCGCCGGCAAATCGCCGCGTGCGCCAATCAACAGTTGAGGATTGTCAAACCAGAAGTCCGAGCAGCGGGTATCCTCGCCGCGCTCGCCGGCCGCCTGCTGCACTAACAGGGTGGGATAGACCTTGAGACCCTGCCCATGCGCACGCTCGCAAACGATCCGCAGCGGATCGTGGCCCTTGCGGATCAGCGCTACTGCATTGCGATGGGCCCGGTGGAAAATCAAATGCGGCCACTTTTTCATATTGTGGCCCCACAACTCGCCGACTTTGGTATCGTGCAGGACGGTGCGCCCATCCCCCAGGCAGAACATGATCGCCTCTACTGGGGTGCCCACCAATTCATCGACCGCTGCTTCGTACTCCTCCTTTTGCATGGGAGGTTCGTACATATAGATCAAGGGGTGGCGTCCATCGTGGTAGAACATGATTCGGGACTGTGTCATAGCGACATTCTCCATTGCTTTTCGGTATGGTTATGAAAAAGCAGCCGTTCTTTTAAACCATCATTTTGCCTCTTTTTCGCTGAGCGTTTTTTCACTAGTGAACAACCTGAAAACCTAGCTTTAGCGGAACCAGTCGTAGTTCAACCCTAAGGAGCGATCCGCTACCGGAAATTCCACCTTTGCATTACCCAGTGCCGATGACTGCTTGAGTGCGACCTCGACCTCCAGCGCCACTGCCACCCGCCGGCCTGAATTTTTGGGTTCGTCAAGGCGGCCTTCAATACAATCAATTACGTCGTTGAGAGAATAAACCCCGCCATAGGGCGGTACGAACTGCGGCTTTGGCCAGGGCATCTCCACCCGCATTTTGGCCTCGTCTACCTCTACTTCCTGCCACAACCTCCAGCCATATTGGAAATCAAAGCTCATTTCGCCCCCGGTGCCAGTCAAACGCACCCCCGGTGCACCTGCGCGAAAGTGGACCACTAGGCCGTTTTTTGCCACCATCATCCCCTGCCCCGCAAACTCGTCGCTGCCCGACTCGCGCCGCGGTGCGTCCCCCACCCCAACCACCCAGGCCGGCGGGCTGTCGAGAAAAAAAGACCAGTTCTGGTGCTGGGCTCCAGCACCACTGGCCTCGATAGAAATCAACTCGCCGATGGCCCCGCTCAGCACCAGTTCCTTTGCGCGGCCAAAAGATGGGTGGGTTGTGCTTATGGCCCCGCAATTAAGCGCCGTTCCCGTGGCGGCACAGGTCTTCACCATGCGATCGGCCTCTTCCAGGGTGTGCGCCATCGGCTTCTCGGTAAAAATGCCTCTGGCACCGCACTCGGCTGCCAGGCAAGTCAGATCCGCCCGGTGCTTCGTATTGGTGGCCACCGCCACTATATCCGGCTTTTCCCGGCGCAGCATTTCCTCGGCATCTTCGTAGAGTGCCTGGATGCCGTAGCGCGCGGAAAAAATCTGCAAGCGCTTGCGATCGCGCTCTGCAGCGGCAATCAACTCCACCTCCGGACGGTCGTTGAGAGCTTCTGCATAAGAACTGGGCAGGCCTTCATTACCGGGATGATCGTGGAAATAAAATTTGCGCTGGACATCGATCTCCGGAGTAGGACGATCGATATCGTCGACATTCCAGATCCCCGACCGCTGCCCCAGGTCGTAGAGCATGCCCATCCACCCCAAGCCTATAACTGCAGCGCGATATTTAGCCATGTGGTTTCTCCCTTTCTCAATTTTTTCATGTCCAGTTGCGCGAATCCGGCACCGCCACCCAGGTGCCCCCCTGGGCAATGGACTGCTGGCTAACCAAGCCCGGCAGGGTCATATCCATGGCCCGGTCGATCCCGATGGGCGCTTCCCGATCCTCCAGAATGGCACGCACAAAATCATGCACTTCCCAATAATCGCCGCCGCCATGGCCGGCTTCCAGGGCTTCCTCTGGCGGATTTTTCCAATAATCGGGCAAGTACTTCTCCAAATTTTCCAAGGGTTCCCATTCCTTCATTGGATTGCGCTGCCGCAGCCAGATCTTGGGAATCCCCTGGTAGCCATCGGTCGATTCGTAACTTCCATCCGTGCCCTGAAGAGCGTAGTGCACCATATTGTGGGGGCGCTCAGAGAGCATATCGACGCGAATTTGCACCAGTGCTCCGGAACTGAGACGGCACATCATGGTAACGGAATCTTCCATCTCGTAAAAGTCGCCGCGTGGATCCCGGTAGTGGTGGCCGCAACCCACGGCGCAGACCGCCTCTACCCGCTCCCGCTCGAACCACTGCAGCACCGGTCCCAAACTATGCGTGGAATAGGTGCTGCCGTTGATGCCGGTCTGCCAGTGGCGCCGCCATGGGGTTTCTTCATTGTGGTCTTTGAGCTCGTGGATATAAGCTCCCTCCGCATAATAGATCTCACCAAACAGGCCGGCGCGCACCAGTTCCCGTATCAGCATATTGTGTTTCATATAGCAATAGTTTTCAGCCATCATGTAGCTGCCTTTGCTGCGGCGAGCGGCGCGCACCAGATCGCGGCACTCCTCGATAGATACCCCAGCAGTCACCTCACTTAGCACGTGGATATCGCGCTCCAGCGCCATCTGCGCCTGCGGGGCGTGAAAGGGCATGGGCGTACCGATAAATACTAGGTCGATCTGCCCGCAGTCGAGCAATTCTTCGGCATCGCTATATACATGATCTATATCGTACTGGGCGGCGAGCGCCCTGACCTGCTCGGTGCGAATATCACACAGGGCAACCAGTTCGGTGGAAGGGTGGGCCAATAAAGTGGGCACCCAGCTGCCCCCCCGGGTGACAGCGCCAATAATTCCGCATCGAAGAGTTGTTTTTTTTGGCATGGCAATCCATCCCATGAATAAAAGTTCAATACATGAATAAAAGTTTCAATATTAGAATGCCAATTTTAGCCCCCCCTATCAAGAGCGCGTCTGAATTCAATGCTTTTGGGTTGACTTTGGCAGACACCTAATTTATAGTTAAAAACCTAAATCAAATTCTGGGGCCTTTTTGCGGGCCCCTAATCTCACCCCATCTCCCCAAAGGAGAACGAAAATGGCTATTATTCCTCTAATCAGCTCTGAACTGGCCGGCCCACTCGGAGCCATCCATCTACCCAGGCTTTGGTCCAAAGTGCTCCTGGGCGCCACTGGTAACCTGGCAGATGGTTACGACGAATGCGGTATGGGATACGACCAGATGGTTCTCGATGGCCTGGGCGTGGATCGCGATGCTGCCGTATCCTTCATCAAGGACAACAAACCATCCTACGCCGAGTTCGAAAACTGGGTCGTGGCCCAGCGCGGTGGCAGTATTCCGCAAAGCGAAATCGACGCCTCGAACGCCGCCATCCGCGGCTACAACCACGACGATGAAACCCGCGGCGCCATTCTCTCGGCTGCCGGAGTTGCCGATGATGGTTCGATCCTGGATGCGGTCAACCTCAACAATCTTGATGATTGGACTGAATTGCACGCCTCCCTAACCAGTTAAATCGCGGACTTCGCAGTACTAAAGCAAGGGCTCTGTCCCATTCGGGGGCAGGGCCCTTGCCTTGCCCCCCACCCAGGGTAAAGCCCTTGCCACGACCGACTTTCCTCTTTATTTTGCTCAGCAATTCCTACTTTTTCCCCCAACCAGAGGCCAAGCTCTTATGCCGCTAGACGTCGTAGCACTTACCAAGGATCTCATAAGCTATAACTCCGTCAGCCAGCTCAGCAATGTCCCGGTCACTCGGCATGTAGCCAAAGTTCTCAAATCTCTTGGTTTCCAAATCGAAGAGTTGCCCTATACCGATGCCAATGGGGTCGACAAACTCTCCATTGTCGGCAAGTTGGGCAAGGGGACGGGTGGACTAAGTCTGATGAGCCACGATGACGTGGTGCCGGCCACCAATGCCCACGAATGGACGGGAAGCCCCTTCGAGGGACGCATCGCCAACAAAAAACTATACGGACGCGGGTCTGCCGACATGAAGGGACCGCTGGCCGCATCCATCTGCGCCGCTGCGCACTTCAAAGCCAAAGACCTGGTGGCCCCGGTATATATAGTGGTTACCGCCGACGAGGAAACTAGTTGCGTAGGCGCCTATGACGTGGCGCGACGCTCTAAACTTTTCCAACAAGCCAGCAGCGGTTATGGCTTGATCTGCGAACCCACCAGACTGCGGGTAGTCTACGCCCACAAAGGCGGTTTAGGCATGCGGATCACCTCCAGGGGGCGCGCCGCCCATACCAGCACTTTGAAAGGAAAAAACGCCAATCTCGACATGATTCCCTTTCTGGTCGAAATGAAAAAAATCAACGACCTGGTACTGAGTTCCAAACGCTACCGCAACGACGAGTTCAAACCGGCTCATTCGGAATGGAGCATCGGCATCAACGACCACAACGTCGCCACCAATATCTCTCCGGTACAGAGCGTCTGCACTCTCGGCTACCGCATCATGCCGGGAATCGATGTAAAGCCCCTCATCGAACGAACCCGGAAATCGGCCCGCAAATACGGACTCAAATGCGAAACTCTGCGCCAGGGCAACCCCCTCTACACCGCCCCGGACTCGGCGCTGGTAAAAACGGCTCTCAAACTGACCGGTACGCGAAAGCCCACCACCGTGCCCTACGGCACAGATGGCGTAGCGCTTTCGGCGCGGATGAAAAAAATGGTAGTCCTTGGCCCCGGTGATATCGCCCAAGCCCATACCGTAGACGAGTGGATCGAACTCGAACAGTTACACAAAGGTGTAGATGTCTATACCCGCTTTATCGATCATGTATGCATCCAGGGATTAGATTGAATTTATGCCTGCTAAAATCACCCACGTCGAACGCTTTATTCTGCAGGTCCCCTTTGTCGAACGCGTGCGCCTGGAAATGGAAAGGGCCGGCATTCACACCTGGTCTGAACTCGAGATCATCCGCGTCGAAACCGATGCCGGCATCGTCGGTTGGGGCGAGACCATTCAAAACTACACCTGGGGCCGGGTCCAGGTACACGAACAAGTCATTGGCAAATCTCCCTTCGACCTGATGTGGGACGACTCCCTTGGCGCCGGTCTGCAGATGGCCCTCTTCGATGCCGCTGGCAAGTTGGCCGGAGTTCCACTCTACCGCCTGCTGGGCTCCAAGTGCCGTGACTGGTGCGCCATTTCGTTTTGGGACCACGATATGTCACCGGAAAAATACGAAGTCGAGGCAAGGACGGCAGTGGAATTGGGCTACACCTGCATTAAAATCAAAACGCGCCCCTGGTTTGATGTGCGCGAAACCATCCGCCGCATCAGCGCCGCCACCCCCGACCACTTTCGCATAGATGCCGACTGGAATGCCTTCCTCAACAATGCCTCGAACGCGGTGCCCCTACTGCGGGAACTAGAACGAAAATTCCCCAAAATTAAAATCTTCGAAGATCCCCTGCCGCGCAACGATGCCTCTGGCAACCGCTTCCTGCGCACCCAGATAGAAAGTGCCATCGCCCACCACTACGGCATTATCCCGCCGCGGGAAGGCCTGGAGATGGGCGGCGTCTGCGACGGTTGGATTCTGGGCGGCGGGGTTTCCCAGATCATGAACCAGGGGTCCACTTGCGCCCAGCTCAATATGCCCTTTTTCCTGCAGATGGTCGGTGCCGGTCCCACTACCGCACTATCGCTGCACCTGAGCACCGTTCTAACCCATGCCCAGTGGCCTACCATCACCTGCCACGAACTCTACGAACACTGCCTCTTCGAGGAGCGCATACCGGTAGTAGGAGGCCACGCCCGCGTCCCCGAGGAACCAGGCCTGGGTATAGCCATGGACGAGGCCGCCCTCGAGCGCTATCGCGTCGAGCAAGCCGACCACACCCTGCCGCGGCGCCTGACCAAAGTGATCCGCCCAGGCAATCTCAACATCTACTTTGTCAACAGCGCCCAAAAATGGACATTTTTCGGTAGCGGCAACCAACCAGTGGACGACTGGGGCTGTTCCACCGAACTGCTCGACGACGACGGCAGCGCCGCATTCGCCGATTTGTACCAGCGCGCTTTGGAAGCACCGGTAATCAGCCAAGAATAAAAAAATAAGGGC
>CAXFTV010000045.1:0-4448 GCA_964005845.1 uncultured bacterium | reverse complement strand
TAAGACGCTCTTTTTGCAGTAAGGGGGGATCAGATGCAGAGGTGAACTAGATGTAACGTTGATCCTCAAGAGGCTGAAATCTATGTTGCCGGAAACACCAACCAAGCGGCTGCGTTTTGTGGTGCCGGGATGAAAGGCGAAGCGGAGGCTGGTGAGACCCAGGGTATCTATAGGTGCGGGCGCTACAAAACTCAGGTGAAAATTATCAACTGGTTTGCCGTGTGGCCGGGTCCGGAAAGCGGCGGCCGCAGCGCCCTGATAAACCTCTTCCTCCTGCTGCAGTTCGATCGTCTCGATATACCGCGCGTCCACCGCCCATCCCGGCGCCAGTCCATCCTGGTAAATCCAGCTGTTTTCCGCCGGATACAAAGGAATGGCGCGGCGGGCAAAGGTCCCTTGGCCACCGGACTCCCGGGTGCTTACCTGCAGCACGGCTTTCCCGGCTATTGCCTGCGGGGGGACCAGGCGGCCCCAGGCCGTGAAGATCCCATCGCCGGCGCGCTCGTCCATCCCCTGGCCGTCGTCCCGCATGGGCGCTGCCGCAGCCCCGCCCAGCGCACTCAGGTCCGCGCTGACCGCGACATCACCCCCCTTTCCCAACCGCTGGATGCGGGCGCGAATGATCACATCGGTCTCCACCCCCGCGTGCAGCAGGGAAGGATGGGTTTCGATCTCGCGAACCAGGTGCAAGGGCCGTTTGAAGTCGAGAATGAAAAGCCCGAACTCCACATCGCTGACGTAGACCAGTCCATTGGCCGGAAATGAAGTCCAGGCGCCGTTGAAGAGGCCCGCGGAGTAACTCTCGCTGAGCAGATAGGAACCCACTTCGAGGGGGTTTTTCGGATCCGATACATCGACGGCCCTGAAGCCGTCCTGGTAGTTGCCGACGTAGATCAGATCGTCGCGCACGAGGATATTGTGAATCGAAAGCTCTCTACTCGTGGCGACGATCCGGCTGGAGCTTTGGTAGTGGCCGACTTCCACCGGATGGGCCAGATCGCTTATATCGACGACCCGCATAAAACCGCCCGGCATCTCGTCGGTGATGAAAACGAAGTCGCCGTAGCCCGCATACTCGGCGCTGTGGGTAAAGGCATCCGGATAGGTATAGACGCCGATCTGTACCGGATTGCGCGGATCGGAGATATCCAGAATCCGGAGCCCGGAGTCCAGATAGGCCAGGTAGGCCCTATCGCCGTGCACCGAAAGATCGTGCAGGGCGGGAAAGGGATTTTCTTCCGAAGGGGGAAGCGCCCACTCGCCGATTTTAAAGGGCGCGCCTGGAGCGGAGATATCCAGAATCTGCAAGCCGGAGGAATTGCTGACCAGATAGGCCAGCTCCCCGGCTATGAACGTATTGTGCACCCCGGCTGGAAGCTCCCGGGCGTACTTGGCCAATTCGCGCGGACGGGTCGGATCTGCAATGTCCAGGATCTGGATCCCGCCCATTCCGGCGTTCAGAAAATCCGGAAAGGAAGGCGTCTCGTTGGAGACGATGGCCAGATCGCCCGCGACCTTGACATCGGCGATGCGGACCAGCTGGTCGATATCGCTCCACAGCAAGGCCCCGTCCGGACCCGGAGCAAGCCCGAAGGGGGCCCTGACGCCCGCACCCGTGGCCAGCGTCTCCAGCGCGCCGCTGCCGGGAGCCAGCCTGAAGATCGCGCCCGTGCTGATGCCCAACCCGGCGGGATCGGCATTGGTATCGGCGATCAGAATTGCACCGTCCGCATCCAGCGCCAGCTTGACGGGCGTCGTCAGGGGCCCGCCGGCGTACAAAACCTCGACCTGGCCGCCTGCGGGATCGATTCTGAGCACCTTGGGCTCCAACCCCCAGGAACTCAAGGATAGCGCAAGTACGGCGCCGCTGCTATCGATGGCGATATCGCCGAGAAAAAGAAAGTCCGGATCCGGAGATTCTACGTCGGCCTCAACTACTGTTGTAACAGCCCCGCTCTCGGGGTCCAGTTTTACCAGTTTGCCGAACTCAAAATTTCCGTTGCTCGAGTCGAAATGGAACATATTCGCAATGAAAATGGCGCCCGCCGAATCCACCGCAACGCCGTATGGATTCGATAGGGAGGGCTCTTTCAAGAGCAGGGTCGCAGCCCCGCTCGCTGGATCTATTTTTAAAATGCTGGACTCCTGGCTGCTAAAAAAGGGAGAACCGGCGGCGTTCGCCACGATGAGCGCGCCGCTGGCGTCGATGGCCATATCCAGCGGATGCAGCAGGGGATCGCCCTTCAGCACGAGCTCCAGAGCACCGCTTTGCACATCGAGCTGCCACAGCGCTCCCATCCTCTCTTCTGCGGCACCGAGTCCCTGCAGGGAAAGGGTGCCGTAGTCGGCCACAAAAAGGCGTCCATGGACCGCGTCGAAGGCCAAAGCAGTGGGAAATGCCATGTTCTCCTCCCACATTCCCACTCTATTGCCGAGGGCCTGGCTCGCGCCCGTCACCGGGTCGAGCTTGAAAACACCGCTGCCCTTGGCCGGAAAGGAGCCGACTTCCCGGGGGCTGGCCGGATTCGCCGCATCGATCACCCGGAGTCCGTCGAAGTCGTTGCCCAGGTAGACATAGTCGCCGGAGACGTACAGATCGGTGAACATATCAACCGAATCCGGCCGGTAGGAACCCACCAATTCGGTATTGAAACCGGCAGGCGCCGCCGCCCACTTGGCCGCCGCGCCCCTCCCTGAGCCAAAATCCGGGTGCCGCGCTTTAAGGGCCTGCATGTAATGCTCGAGAAAGATCTCTGCTTTTGATGCGCTGCTGGCGCCGGCCACCGGCGCCAGCAGGACGCCTAATAGCACGACGAAAAATCCCGAAAATCTCCACTGCGTCATGGCGCGCTCCTGCGTTCTTGAGATGCAAAGGCAAACCTTTCTCTCAATCTAGCTACTTTCAGCTCAGATATCCACCGCAACCATTAACCCCAGCCGGGCCCCGCAATGATGATTTCCCTTGATTCTCATCGTCCCCATATATATTCTTTCTGACTTATGCAATTGCGCTCGAGCACCCCCTCGGGTGCTACTTTACCCCTGCCATCGATCCACAGGAGATCTCCTATGAAAAACCTGGCACTGGTCCTGATCGCTTTGCTGCTAGGCTGTGCCGGCACCCAGCAACAACCGGCCTCTCCGCCAGCCGCAGATCCATTTTTGCCTCTGGACCCTCAGGTGCAAACCGGCACCCTGAAAAATGGCCTGCGCTACTTTATCCGCCACAACCAGAAACCCGAGAACCGCGCCGAACTGCGTCTGGTAGTCAACGTCGGCTCCGTGCTGGAAGAGGACGACCAGCAGGGCCTGGCCCACTTTGCCGAGCACATGGCCTTCAACGGCACCAAGAACTTCGCCAAGCAGGAGCTGGTGGATTATCTCGAATCCATCGGCATGCGCTTCGGCCCCGACCTGAATGCCTATACCTCCTTTGACGAAACCGTCTACATGCTTACCGTACCCACCGACAGCGTCGCCATCATGGAGCAGGCCTTCCAGATCCTGGAAGACTGGGCCCACCAGGTGAGCTTAGAAGACGAAGAGATCGACAAGGAGCGCGGCGTGGTCATCGAAGAGTGGCGCCTGGGACGGGGCGCCCAGCAACGCATGTTCGACAAGCAATTGCCGATCCTGCTGCACGACTCGCAATATGCCCGGCGCCTGCCGATCGGCCAGAAGGCGGTACTGGACACCTTCCAGCACGAGACCCTGCGCGCTTTCTACCAGAACTGGTACCGCCCCGAGTTGATGGGTTTTGTCGCCGTGGGCGATTTTGATCCTGCCTGGATCGACTCCCTGGTTCACCTCTACTTTTCGCGCATACCCCCGGCCGCTGCAGCCAAAGAGCGCCGCGTATTTCCCGTCCCGGACCACGAGGAAACCCTGTTCGCCATTGCCACCGATCCGGAGGCCACCGGCAACAGCATCACGATCTACTACAAACAGGACGTGCGCCCCCAGGGTACGGTGGCGGCCTACCGCCAAGGGCTTATCGAGGCCATTTACCATCGCATGTTCAACAACCGCCTGAACGAACTGACCCAATTGCCGCAGCCTCCCTTCCTCTACGGTTACTCCGGACAGGGGCGCTTTCTGCGCTCCAAGGAATTCTTCATCCTGGGTTCCGGGGTGCAGAACAAGGGTTTCGACGCCGGTCTGGAGGCCCTGCTGACCGAGTCGGCCCGGGTGCGCCGCTTCGGTTTTACCCAATCCGAGCTAACGCGGGAGAAAAAAGACGTACTGCGCGGTATGGAGCAGGCCTATCGCGAGCGCGACAAGAGTCAGTCCCGCGGCTTTGCCAGCGAATACGTCCGCCACTTCCTGGAAGACGAGCCCATTCCCGGCATCGAAAAGGAATACGAGCTCTACCAGGAGCTGCTGCCCACCATCGAACTGGAGGAGATAAACGCCCTGGCCGGCGAGTGGACCAGCGAAAAAAACCGGGT
>CAXFTV010000044.1:0-4919 GCA_964005845.1 uncultured bacterium | reverse complement strand
CTCGCTCTCTTCGAGCACCGCCCCTTCCTCAACGACCAGTCTGGGAGTTTCCAGGCGCCCTGCGAACCAAGCTCCAGCGGCCAGGTAGACCTGTTCCCGGGCTTTGAGCGGACCGGTGAGCTTGCCGCTAATCGCCGCCGCCGCCACTTCAATTGCTTCGGCTTTTACATCCCCCGTCTTCCCCACCACCAGCGCCTTTTGCGTAACCAGCCGACTACTCGATAGAATGCCATGCACCTGTATGTCGCACTTGATATCGAAGTTGCCCTGGAGCACGGCTCCCTGGCCGATCACAGTATTGCTAGCCCCATTATTTTCTTTGCGAATCTTCCACCACATTGGTCACAACCACAGTCTGAAATTTCGGGGATTCCGGGCTTCCCCATTTTCGCGCACGAGGTAGTAAAGGGCTGGATAGGATGCCTTTCGGGTGCGGCCCGATAGAGCAATGGGCTGCCCTTTTAAAACATAGTCGCCCACCTCTGCCAGCACGTCGGCATTGTATCCGTACAAACTGCGAATGCCATTTTCGTGATCCAACTCCACGACAAAACCCAGCTGTGCATCAAATCCCGCCCGCAACACCCAACCCGAACCGCTGGCGCGCACCAGACTTCGGGACGGCGCCGCAATGAGCACGGCCGGAAATTCCCTGCTGAATTCGCGCTTTACCACGCCCCGCACCGGCCACAGCGTGGGCAAAGTACTTATGCGCCCCCAGCGCAAGCGTTCGAGCGCGGAAATATAAATGGGCTCCTGGGCGGGGCTCTGCTCCGACTCTCCGTCGGCCGGCAGGCCTACGGACTCACCCAAAATGGCGTGCAACTGGCGATTGTTTTTCTGCAGGCGCAGGAGGATTCTCTCTAGATGACGAATTTGGCCGACCTCCTCCTCAAGGATGGCCTTTTCCCCTTCCAGGCGAGCCATTTTTTCCGCGAGGGTGTCCGATAACCGGTAGGAATACAGCCCCAGGATCAGCAAAACCAGGATCGCAAGGCCCAGTAGAGCCAAAAACCCCACCAAGACCCGGGGTATTTTGAACTCGAAGGTTTCGCCTCCCTCCTGGGGGATGACGAGCAGGGTAATCCTTCCTCTTAGCATGCTGCAAATATATGCAAGTCCAGCATATTAGTCGAACCCCTGGCGGTCCAGCTCGTTGTGGACGAGGACGATGCACTGGGACGCAAAAAGCATCCTGGGACCGACGCCGAGCGGCCGGGCGCCCAGGCGTTCGAGAAAGCGATCGGTTTTTCGGGGCATGCTCAGATGATCGGTAAATACAAAGGACGCCGGCAGCGAGAGCCTCGCCGAACGGATGTCGGTGCCCTTGCGCTGTAGATAAAAAAGAGGACCGGCGGCGCACTTCTCCCTGACGAGTTGTTCAAAACTCCTCTTGGCCACAAACAGGCCACCATCGACCTGGATCTCCTGATCCAAGGCCAGCCTGCGCCCTTCCTCCAAGGCGCGCTGCAACAGCCGCAGGACGGAGTGTTCGTCATAGCCGCCGATAGAACACAGTGTGTCGCTTTCCAGGCGCACGGTTTTGGGCGGCGCCGCCGGTCCATCCAGGACGATGTGGATTGCGACCTCGGGACGGATCTGTCTGGCGTAGAACAAGGCGTTGACAATACAGTGCGCGACAATCTCCAGATATCCGGCCCGATTCGCCGCCTGCAGTGAAAAATCGGCAGTACTCGGCCCCTTCCTGGCTCTCAGTATGAACTCCCGCATTGCTCTTTGCCACTCCTGTTAAAAATAAAATTACTGGAACCTAACCACGCTGCAGACTGGGCCGCCCGGTAAAGCAAGAAACGATCTGCATATTGACCAACAGGGGCGCAAAGAATATACAACGCCAGCAAGGGCGGCGATGAGACAGCTTTCCATCCAGCAGTTCCCAGCCCCCCATGAGCTCGCTTCGCCCTCACTGTGCGCGTGCTACGGACCACCCCGATTTGGCAGCGCAGCGGAGATAAAATATCTTTATTTCACCTCGCCGGCAAAAATGCCTGACAAACCCGCAGTGCTGGAAAAAAGGAGCCCCAATGAAAATCACCCACCTCGAACGCACGGTGTGCCGCGTGCCTTTTCTCCCCGGCATCCTTCCCGCCCCCGAGTACGAAGAAATGACCTCCAGTTACCCCGAATCCCTCGACCAGCGCAGGCACGATGTGCTGCGCATCCACACCGACGACGGCCGCACCGGCATCGGTATGAGCGGCCCCTACTTCGGGGCCCAGGCCGACAATCCTCCGGATCTGATCGGCAAAAACCCCCTCGACTTCGAGCCGCGCAGCCTGGGCGGCGGCAGCTACCAGATCGCCCTGCTGGATCTGATCGGCAAGATTATCGGCTGGCCTTTGTGCCGTCTCTTCGGCGGCAAATTCCAGGACCGCATCCTGGTGGACTACTGGATCACTCGCATGGGCCCCGAAGCCTCGGCCGCGGCGGCCCGCCGGGCCGCCGCAGAGGGATTCCACGGCATCAAAATCAAATGCCGACTGGAGGATGGCAATGTGGCCGAGCGCATACACGCCATGCACGAGGCCGCACCTGAACTGCGCATTGTCCTGGACCCCGGCCATCATTTCCACACCGTCGAGCAGACGCTGGAACTGGCTCGCCAAATCGAGACCTACGATATCGTCTTTGAAGATCCCATCGCCAAGGACGACTGGAACGACTACCGCCGCCTCAAGGAGGAAACCTCGGTCCTCATCTGCCCGCATTTGCAAAATCCGCAGCAGGTGATCGAGGCGGTGCACCTGGAAGCCGTAGACGGCATCAACGTAGCCCCCTCGGACTGGGCTTTTCTGGATATGGCGCGCATTGCCGCCGCCGGAGGCATCCCGGTATGGCAGGCCTCCAACGTGGATCTGGGCCTTTTCGACGCCTTCCGCATGCATGCCGCCGCCGCCGCCCCCAACTGCACCCTGGGCAGCGATCTGTGCGGCAACTTCGTACACGAGCACAGCCTCCTGGCCGAACCGCTGGTGCAAGACGGCTATGCCGTGGTCAGCGACAAACCGGGCCTGGGCGTGGAACTGGACGAAGAGGCTGTTGAGAGGTACAGAGTCAAGGAATAAAAGTGCCCAGGGCATGGAACAGGGTGCTGCAGTTGCGATTTGGGCGTGCGCGGCTGCAGATTCTCGCCGCCCTTTCCGGGCCGCAGTGGCAGCAACCGCGCATGCAGTTCCTCGGCAATGTTGCGAAAATTTCTCAGCCGCGGCTCCGCTTCCAGGGTCCGGTGATGGCCAGGGTGAGCCCGGGGCTCTGGATATTTACGAAGAGCGTCGAGCCATCCGGTGAGAACGTGGCTCCGGCAAACTCGGAATTGCTCTGCGCGTTGCGACCGAATTTGTAGATGCCGCCCTGCGGCGTCACGCCCACCACGAACTGCTCGCCGCCGCCGTCCTCGCAGAGGATCAGATCGCCCCAGGGAGCCACGGTCAGATTATCGGCGTTGTCGATCAATCCCCCGTCGTTGGGTTCGACAAAAAGCTCCAGGGTACCCGGGTCTTTCTCCTCCTCCGGGGTACCCTCGTGCGGACTGGGCAGATAGCGCCAGATCTGGCCCTTTTTGGCCCTGCCGCCGCTGGTACAGACAAAATACACCGCCCCGCGACCACACCACATACCCTCGCCCCTGGCAAAGAGGGCGGCTCCTTTGGCAAAACCCTGGAAGCGCAGATCGTCCCCGGGCGCTTCCACCTCTTCGATATCGATCCATTCCACCCTCAGGGCCGCCCCCACGGGCACGGTGGGCGCATCCCAGTTGCGGCTATCCAGCGCCTCTTTCTCGCGCACCGCCAGCGCCTGGAGCCGCCCCCCGGCCGCCAGTTGACCCGGCTTGGCCGGCAAGAAGCGGTAGATCAGACCATCGTTGCGATCTTCGGTCTGATAGACGATGCCGGTAGCCGGGTCAACGGCGACGGCTTCGTGCACAAAACGCCCCATATCGACCAGCGGCACGGGCGTGGTCAGGCCGCTGCCGGGCAGGGCCGGCACCTCAAAGTTATAGCCGTGGTCGCGCGCAAAGGTATCCTCGGCCCGCGCCGTGTTTTCCTCGCAGGTGATCCAGGTGTTCCAGGGCGTTGGACCGCCGGCGCAGTTGCGCACGTTCCCGACCAGACTCAAATGATGGCTCTCCAGACGCCCCGCCGCGGTGTCGTAGATCAGGGTGGTAGTGCCACCCAGGCAGGGTGCCTCGCCGTGTCCGCGGTCCCAGATCTTGCCCGGATCGACCTTGCCGAGCAGTTCGTTCTCGGCGCCGAAAGGCCCCGCCCCGGGGCTGGCTGTGATTTCGTGGTTGCGCACCAGGATGGTCTTGCCCCCCGGTCCCCCGGGAAAGGCCGCCATGCCATCGTGCATGCCGGGCACCAGCAAACCGTCGCTCATGGTTTCGCCCATCGGCGATATCTTGCGATAGGCAAATCCAGCGGGCAGATCCAAAATCCCCTCCGGATCGGGCGAGAGCGGCCCAAAGCCGCCTTCCGAGGCGCTAGGTGCCTGCCCGTGAGCACTTGCATCGAATAGCTGCTGCAACCCCGCAAATCCCAACGAGGCCGCCGTGGCTGTTCTGAGAAAATGCCGGCGCGATAAATTCACTTTATTTTTCTCTGGCTTAAGACCACACAAAAATTTCGCCGTCGCGCTGCGAATAACCGATGAATACCGCCAGGACGATCCTGGGCTGCCCCCCCTGCACCGGCGGGACCTCGTGGATGCAGCGGGTATTAAAAAAATAGAGATCCCCCGGCTCCAGATCGACCTGACAGCTCTGCAGCTGCTGTGCTGCCGCATACTGGGGGAAAGTCTGCGCTTCGATATAGGGATGGATCTGCGGCGTCCACAAACAGCGGTGCAGCAAGGCCTGCGCACTCGGGCCGGTGGCATCGGCATTCTGGAAGCAAAGCACG
>CAXFTV010000043.1:0-2075 GCA_964005845.1 uncultured bacterium | reverse complement strand
TTCCATGCTGACCACGCACCAAACAATCGGGGCGCCATGGATGCCGCACGGAGTACGTCCGGGCAGCCCCTGGCAGGTCGCGAGTCTGGATATCTTCCCTACCCCTGGCACTTCGCGCGCAGAGCCTCTCACTCCAGAAACCACCCTTCCGTCTGCACCCGCGCAAACACCCGCGCGAATTCCGCCGACCCGTCATCTACCCAGCGTTCAAAGGCAATGCCCCGAATGGCCGCCTCCTCCTTGCCGGTCAACTGGGCCACGCGGGGCTGGCCGGCGCTGTAGATCTTGTGGCCGGCCGGCAGGTGCAAAACGCCGATGAAATCGGGGCGCTGCGCGGCGCTATTCTGGGCCAGGCGCGAAAGCGCCGCCTCGTCGACCTCTACTCCCAGCCCCGGCCCCTCCGGCACCGGCGAAAAGCCCTCGATCACCGGAATTTTCTCAGTGGTGAAATCCTCGTCGTACTGGTCGTCCAGGGTGATGGTGTGGGCCGAAGCCGTGGGCAGCACCGCGGCCTGGTGCGCGGTCATGGCTTTCATCAGGGTAGCGCCCGACTGCTGGATAATGGTCTGCACATTGGCACTGGCATAGGCAAAGCCTGCCATCATAGTGCGACCGATAGCGCCGCCGATCATGTACATATCGGCGCAACCGCGGATCACCTCCTGCATGCCGCCCAGCTTGGGCATGTGCATGATGAGCGGAATCCGCGTTCTTTCGCGCAGAACGCGCCAGCCGGCGATATCGTCCCAGGGCAGCGGATCCTCTATGAAGCCGACGATGGGATGATCGCGCTCCAACTCGTTGATTATGGGCAGCACCGTGCCCAGGGTGCGGTTGTGGTTGAAGTCCCAGTGGAGCTTGAAACCGGGCGGCGCCACTTCCGCCGCCAGGCGCGTCTGCTCAATGACGTCGAAGAGGGCGCTGGAGTGCATTTTGAAAACGGTGTATCCCTGTTCCACCGCCCGCTTGATCTCGTCGCGGAAGACCTCGGGCGGACAGGGCCGCGTCCAGGCGCACGCCGCTACCGAGTCCCGCACCTTTTGCCCCAACAGCTTGTAGACCGGCACCTCCAGATGTTTGCCCATCACGTCGTAGAGGGCCATGCCCAGAGCCATATTGAAGTTGTTGTGCGCGAAGTCGAATGGGCTGCGGCCGATCAAGGGCTCGAGTTCGGCGGCTGGAATGGGCCGGCTGATATCTTCGTAATCGCCGTATCCCACCAGGCCGTTGTCGGTGTGCACCTTGACCACCAGATGTTCGGATATGCCGCCCATGCGCATGCGGCCGTCGTGGTTGTCGTAGCGTTTGGACACCGGTATGACGATGGGGATGCACTCGATATCGGTGATTTTCATGGGAACGCCCTCCTCGCGTGGTGGTTTGTGCAATCAAGAAGACCCTTTTCCAAATTGGTGGGAAAAGGGAGGCGGAAAAATCGGGAACGTCTTGATGAGATGGCTAACAACAACCTATATTTGATCCTTCCGACGAGCGCCGTCCGCCCGCCCTTCCAAAAGACAGGTCCATTAAAAAGTAAAAGGTATGATCCATGGTAGATTTAAGCTATAGTACCTCATGTTTTAAAGAGCACCAACTCGCACCGGCCCTGGACGCGATTGCCGCTGCCGGATTCCGCTGCATCGAGTTCGCCATCGACACCCACGCCTCCGAGGACCGCCCCGGCCGCTTTGCCGCCGCGGCCAGCCGCGAACTCGAAGGGCGCGGGATGCGCGCCACCACGGTGCACGGCCCGGCGCGCACCAATGTACTCGGCGCCCCGGACGAAACGTGGCGCAAAGAAAAGGTGGAAGTGCTGGCCGATGCGTTGCGCTTCTGTGGCCAGCTCGGCGCCGCGGGCATGGTGATCCACGGCATCCCCAACCCCATGTTCCTGCCCAAAGACCAGGAGCAGCGCTCCCTGTACGAACCGATGGTCGCGGCCATGAAGCAATCCGTCGAGGACCTGATTCCCGTATCGGCGGCCACCGGCGTCCGCCTGTTGCTCGAAAATTTGCCCTACAACTGCGACCTCGAGCAATTTGATGGGGTCGGCTCTATCGGCGGCGGCGGCGGCG
>CAXFTV010000042.1:0-15423 GCA_964005845.1 uncultured bacterium | reverse complement strand
CGTTGAGGTAGATCTTGTCGGCTTCCAGCAATTCGTCGTTGACGCGCACCTGATTGGGGCCGGCCAAGCGCCCGTGGCCTTTGTAGAGGGTGGCGTGGTCCAGGCTTTCGAGCCAGCCACTCACCCCGCTGTGTGAATTGCCCGAAATTTCGTCCTGGCGCGCTTTGACCTTTTTCATGTCTACCTGAACTGCCCCGTCGATGACGACGCCGAAATCGGCGGCGCGGCGCGCCATGTGGGCAGCGCGGGCGCTGGCCACCAGTGTTTTGGTGGGAATGCAGCCGACGTTTACACAGGTGCCGCCATAGAGATGGCGTTCGATGACTGCTACCTTCACACCTTCGTCGTCCATGCGGTCGGCCAGGGCCGGGCCGGATTGTCCGGTGCCGATGATGATAGCGTCGTAGCGGGTCGTCATTTTTTGCTCCTCTTGCTGAGAGATGGTCAAATGCTCAGGGAATACTCTGGTGATCCCGATCGCGAATGCGGTACCAGCACAGCAATGTATCTGGCGAGGGCAATTCCGGTCCCGCGCCGCCGGGAGAGTCCAGGTAGAGAAAGGCGACGGACGAGTATCGGAAGGGCTTGTCCTCCGGTTTAAAGGGATCGGCGAATTCGAACCTTAAACGTTTTTGGAAGTGGATGGCATCGGCTTCGTGGACCCGGTACATGGCGACCATAGAATGAAGCGCGTCCTTTACCGGCAGGCCGTGCAATTCGCCGTGAAAACAGCCGTCGCGAAAATACCAGCCGCCCAGAAAATAATCCTCCAGTCCCGATCCCACCAGGCGAGCTTGTTCCCAATCCTCGTCCACGTAGACATACTCCGGCGCTTCGAGGAAGCCCAGGTAGTTGCGCTCCAGGGCCTGGATGGACAGGGTGCAGCCGGCGTAGTGACCGCATCCCGCCACCCGGGCGATGCGCAGAGGATCCGCTCCCTTATTTTCCCCACTGTGGAAATGGGCGTGAAAATAACCTCGATCGGCGGGCATTTCGTCGCTGATTTGATAGAGGATATTGGCGTAGATTTTGGTGTCGATTTCGCGATCCAGGTTTTCCATTTCCAGCCGGAATCCCCTTGCAAAGGGCATGGGGAAGCGGCAGAAAAAACCGCCGCTGGACATGCCGAAATAGCGTCCGGTGAAATTGGCCGTTTCGCACAGGCCGATACCGAAGAAATCGCCGACCGGGGCTTCGACGGCAGGGCGCTCCTCACCATCCCAGAAAATTCTCAGAATGAGGGTCTTTAGGATGGAGGGGTTGATCGGCTGGGAGGGATCCCAGTTCTGCCAGAACCAGCCCGGGAAGGTGAGCCAGAGCTGGGCGATATAGCCGCGGCCCTCGATCCGAGCGAGGGTTTTTTTCTCACCGCAGCGCAGTGGTATTTTTTTGTTTATGCCGTGGTCGAAGGTGGTATACTGGTGCGTTTTCTCAGGGCGCAAACGGGTGATTTCGAGTGAGTTCATGGCGCTTTCTTTTCAGCTGCGGTGGCAGGTCGGGCATTTTCTGCGCCAAAGAGGAAGGAGAGCAGGGCAAAGCGGCGGCCCTGAGTCACTTCGGTGACGGCGTGAATGTGGGCGCAGGAAAATATCAGCGCGCCGCCGGGTTCGGGATGGTAAAGGTTGGGACCGTATTCGGGAAACTGGAGGTAGCCACCTTTGTAGTCGGCGTTTAGGTTGAGGCTGAGGGCAAAGCGGCGATGGGCCGTGGCGGGACTCAGGTTGTCGCGGTGGGGGCGAAAAAATCCCTGTGAGGCCGCGTCGTAACAGGCGATTTTGAAGCCCTCAAAGCGGGTGGCCCGGAAGGCGAAGGCGCGCTGTACTTCGGGCAGGATGCGGCGGGCGATGGTGGCGGATAGCGCCCGCAGGAGCTCAGGGTCGCGGACCACGTGGTCGCGGCGGCGTTTGTCGGCGTGGTCCAGGGTGTCCTTGCGGCGCCCCTGGTGCGATTGCTCTACGCCGGTTTCCTCGTGGCCCTGCTCATCCCAGACCTGGATAAGGTGGCGGCAGATCTCCGGGTCGAGGACGCGGGGAATCAGCAATACTGGTGCCTGGGTTGTAATCTGCCGTGGTGGAGCCGGGGGGAGATCGGCTGCGAGGATGGCGCTAACAGCCTGGGCGAAGCCCTGGTGATGCTGCAGATCGAAGTTTTTCAGTAGCCGTAGATTGGGATCCAGGATAAAAAGGGCAGCCTGCTGCTCGGATTGCAGACGATAGGCCTGGCGAACTTTTCCATCGGGGTCGGCAAATACCGGAAAGGGGAAATCCCAAGCCGGATCCGGGTGGTTCGACAGAACCGCAAAAACGGCGATGAGATCGGGGTCGAGGGCGGCACAGGAATCCAGTAAGCCAGCGACCGCATCAGCGCTGCAAAAGAGCAAGGCTATGGGTGTGCCGCCGGCTTTGCCGTAGAAACGCGTCAGGGTGCCGTCGGGGGCAGGCAGAACGAAATCCGGTGCGCGCTCACCCCGCTCCAGGCCGCCCGGTGTAGTTTGGCTGGCGTTCAAGTTTATCGAGTGTATTCGTCGGGTTTCGTGGCGGCTGGAGGCCAGTAACCCTCCCGCGACTGGCGCCATGGATTGCCGCAGAAGCGGCTGATGACGCTCCACTCGCCGGGACTGGGGTCGGGATCCGGGTGGAACAGGAAGTGTTTGCCGCCGGCGTCTTTGGTGGCCTGCAAAATGCCTTCCAGGTCCCTGGCGGTCATGGGATCGCCGGCGTGCGGAAAGCGGCCGGTGGATACCCAGAAGATGGTCTTGTCGTCATCCTGGATGGCGTCCAGCGCACGCCGCGTCTCGCTGTAGACCAGTTCGGAGAAAAATTCATCGGGGAAACCCATCTCCAGATCGTAGAGCGAATGGACGCCCGGCAGTTCCAGGCCGAAGAGGGACTGGACCAGGGCAAAGGCATCTTCTTCATTGAGGGAGGGGTTCCACTCGACAAATTTCTGCACCCAGCGCTGCACTGTGCCGTACATGCCGTCGAAGCCGCGGTGCCAGTAGTAGTGCTTGGGGAAAATATAATCGAAATAAGGCGGCATCTGCTGGTAGTTCTGGCCGGTGAGCGAGGAGAACGAGGTGATGCGCGGGATGCCGCCCAACTCGACGTAGCGGTCTACCTTGTCGAGATCGGCGCGCGCCTGTTGCCAGGATTTTAGCGACTTTTCCTGGCGCGCGCGCAACCAGTAGAGAGCGTCTTCATTGATATCGAAGAGATTGAGACCGGCCAGCATGCCGCCGGGGGCGTGGTAGCGCACCAGGTCGGGGGTGAGGTTGTGGAAACGCTCACTGAGATGGTCGATGCCGCGTTGCAGGCGCTCGAGGTCAAAGCCCAGGCTGGAGAACAGGCCGCGCTCGCCGTCGCGGATTTCGAAGAGTTCGCCGCCGTGGTGCCAGGCTAGTTCGTAGTGGTTCTCGCCCGGTCCGTCGATGATGACGCCATTGACCTGGGGATAAGTGTTGACCAGGCTCTGCACATGGGCGGGGGTGCCGCTATCGAAAACCATGATGTGCCAGCCGCGGGCGGCGGCGTCGTCCAGCATGAGGCCGAGGGCCTTTTCCTTTGCCCTATCGCGCGGGGTCTCTGCGGGTGGCTCCAGGCCCAGGGCCTCGTAGGCTTTGGGATCCTGGTGAAAGGCCGGGACTGTGGTGCCATCGTCCTGCATGAAGAACATGCGGCCCACGACTATACCGCGCACGCCGCCCTCTTCCCAGGCATCGAAAATGTGCTTGTAATGGGCCATATAGCGCTCGAGCGGGTTGAAAGCGAAAATCCAGCAATCCATAATAGGGCTCCTCGGTTGGAATTTACAGGTTCAATTTTTAGTTTGGGCCGAGCGGAATGTTCCGTAGCCCTCGATGTCTTCACGCCAGGTATCCCCCGGCCAGTAGGCACTGGTAGTTTCGTTCCATGGATTGCCGCACAGGCGGGAAATCAGGTGCCAGGCGGGGGCGTTGATATCCGGTTCTGGATGGAAGAGAAAGCGTTTGGCGCCAGCGTCTTTGGTGGCCTGCAGGATGCCGTGCAGATCCCGGGCCGGCATGGGATCGCCGGCGTGCGGCTCGCGCGAGGAAGCCGACACCCAGAAGACCACCTTGTCGTCGTTTCCAACCGCATCGAGGGCGCGCCTGGTCTGCTCATAGACCACTTCGGAGAAAAACTCTGGTGGAAATCCCCGCTCCAGATCGTAGAGCGAGTTGACGCCCGGCAGTTCCAGGCCGAAGAGAGATTTTACCAGGGTAAAACCGTCTTCTTCGCCCAGGGAGGGATTCCACTCGACAAATTTCTGCACCCAGCGCTGGACCGTGCCGTACATGCCGTCGAAGCCCCGGTGCCAGTAGTAGTGCTTGGGGAAAATATAGTCGAGGTGAGGCGCCATTTGCTGGTAGTTCTGGCCGGTGAGCGACGAAAAGGCGGTGATGCGTGGAATGAGGCCCAGTTCCATTTTGCGGTCCACCCGATCGACGGCCCGGCGCAGGCTGGTGGCCATACCCAGGCCGACTTCCTGGCGGGCGCGCAGCCAGTAGAGGGCATCCTCGTTTATATCGAAGAGTATGAGGCCGGCGAGCAAACCGCCCGGGGCGTGGTAGCGGACCAGGTCTGGAGTGAGGTTGTGAAAGCGTTCGCGCAGGTGGGCGATGCCCCGCTCCAGGCGGTCGAGGTCATACCCCAGGTGGGCAAAACCGTCTTTTTCGCGGGTTTGCAATAATTCGCTGCCGTGGTGCCACGCCAGTTCGTAGTGCTGTTCTTTGGGCCCGTCTATGATGACGCCTTTAACCTGGGGGAAAGCCCGGGCCAGATCCTGGAAGGCGGCGGCAAAGCGGAATTCGCCGTAGGGATCTTCTTCCAGGGGGCGATTGCCGCCACCGGGTGCATCAAAGGTCATGATATGCCAGCCGCGGTCGGCGGCATTGTCGAGGATTTCGTGTAGTTTCTTTTCCTTCTCTGCATCGATAGGTTCGTCTGCCGGCGGGCTGACGCCGAATCGATCGTAGACTTTGGGGTCGGGAGTAAAGGCGCGCGCGAAGGAGCCGTCTGGTTGCAGAAGCCGCAGGCGGCCCACGACAAGGCCACGCACGCCGCCGTCTTCCCAGGCGTCGAAGATGGTTGGGTAATTGGCTATCCAGCGCTCGTGCCAGTGTTCGATGGGAATATGGGCGAAAATCCAGCATTCCATAGTTAATCTCCCTGAGCTTAATCTCGTTTTTTTCTGGTGCCCTCCCGCGCTCGAATCCCCTGCAAACCCGTTCCTTCAGTAGTGCCGGGAATGCAGCTGAGAAAGATAGCCGCACTTCCTTGGCAATAGGTGCCGAGAAGGGGGTTGCCCAACACCCCTCGGGGCATGGCCAAGCCCTTCTCGGCACCGCTCAAGCAGGTGGTTCAGACCGGGTCGACCAGATTGGCTTCGACGTGGACGGGGCGAAAGAGAGTGCGGCGCTTGGGCGGCAGAGCCTCGAGAAGTTCGGGATGGGGCTGCCATTTGTGCCACTTGCTATCGACGTAGTTGTAGCGGCTGAAGATGGCGACCCGATCCCGTTCTGTACTGGTCCACGGCGAGGCCGAATGGGTGGTGCCTTCGGCGAAGATGAGCAGGGAACCAGCGGGGCAGCCATAGCGCGTCCACATGGATGAATCGGGATCCTGGGCCCCCTCGGGGAGCGGGAAGGCGGCCTTGTGGCTGCCGCTGAGGAGCAGGGTGCCGCCGCCGCCGGGTTCGACCTCGTTCAACTCCCAAACTATGCAGGTGAGGCTGCTGCGGGCCTTGCCGGGGACACAGCGGTAGTTGTGTCCATCGCCGGGCAGGCGCCACAGTCCATTGCCGTTGTGCGGTGCAAAGCCTCCCTCCCCGGTGGTGCGGATGCACAGGGAGGTGGATTCCATGCGGAAGCCGTAGCAGTCCTGACTGGAAAGATCGGGATGGGCCAGAAATTCGTTCATGAACCCAACTATGAAAGGATGGTCCGTCAGTTGCTCAAGGGGGCCAGAAATAGGGCTGCGCAGGGGCTCGGGCAGGGATTCGGGTTCCCGGTGCAGGCGGTAGCAGTACTCGCGCATGAGTGCGATTTCATCTTCGCTCAACAAGCCCGGGACCAGCAGCCAGCCCTGGGTATCGAAGAGATACTTCTGTTCCGGCGTGGGATCGATCACGGGTTTGCCATCGGTATTGGTCCGCGGCAGATTTATTTCACCGGGATCCACGTATCCCACTTTGCTTTGTTCGAAGATAAGGGGGGTTGCTTCACTGGCGCTCAGGGTAGCCATGGGTAGGATCTCCTCAGGGTGTGGAATCGAGTGGTATTATCTGGTTGCAGTGAGCGGATTCCAACAGGGCATCGCACACGTGCATTGTGGCAATGGCGGCATTGGGCCATTTTTTCTCCAGCTTGCCGGAATGGGACAAATTTGAAAAATGTTCGATCATGCGCACTTCCTGGATGCCGCCCTCTACCAAATGTTTGGAGTCGGCTTCGGCACTGGAACCATGAATCCAGTAGCGCGCCACACTCTCTTCCTGGGGCACGACGAAATCATCGCAAACCAGGGAGGCCCGGGTGCCGGCAATCTCGAACCACTTGCGCGCCACGGTATCAAAACCGCAGTCGAAGGTAGCCATGCGCTCCCCCTCGAACCAGAGCAGCGCCGACAGGTTGAAATCCACTCCGTGGCAGAAGCGCGCGGTGGCAAAGGCCTTCGTCGGCAGGGCGTCGAAAGCCCAGATTATCGCCCGGATGCAATAGTAGCCCAGGTCGCCAAGGCTGCCGCCGCCCAGCTCTTTTTTGACCCGGATATCATTGCTGTTCTGCAGCTTGCCATTAAACGAGAAAGCCGCGGTGAGCCGCCGCAATTCGCCAAGGGTGCCAGCGGTGAGAATATTTTTTATTTCCTCGCTGCGCCGGTGGTGGACCCACATGACTCCGTCCATCAGCTGCACGCCGTTGTCCTCGCAGGCGCTAGCCATTTCACGGCCTTCGGCGGCGTTCAGGGCCAGGGGCTTTTCGCACAGGACATGTTTGGATTTTTCGGCGGCTTTGATGGTCCATTCCCGGTGCAGGGACGGCGGCAGGGGAATGTACACGGCATCTATTTCCGGGTCTTCTAAGAGAGCGTCGTAACTGCCATAGGAACGCTTCAGATCGCGTGCCGCGGCCCAGCTGGCGGCGCGGGCGGGGTCGCGGCTGGCAACGGCGATTAGTTCGGCATTGGGCGCCAGATCGATGGCGCGGGCGACTTTGGTCGCTATTCTGGCGGTGCCGAGGATGCCCCAGCGGGTTTTATGGGCGCTGGATGTATTCATGGTTTTCCTGATTGTTGGGTTAAAGAGCAGCAAAAACGATAATTCAATCTGCTTTAGGGGACAAGGTCTTGCGGAAAAAAGTCTGGTGCATTGCTGGGGAACCGAACAACTCGATATTGGTGCAGCAGGGGCCGCTAAGGGGCGTCGCACCGCAGCGGGTGGTCAGGCCAGCAGCTGTGCGGAACATATGGTTGCTCTAGTTGTCCGATCCCTGGTCGGTGTCACCAGGAAAAATCCCTGGGGGTGGCTGCAAAACCACCCGCGATCATAATATGGGCACGGTTGGTGAGAATGACATCGATGCCCTGGCGAATATATTTCAGGCCATCGGCCGGCTCGTCCGACCAGAAGAGATTGCAAATCAGCCCGAGTTCACGAGCCCGCTGGATGTGCTCCCGTCTTGCACTGCGGCCGAACTGAATTCGCTGGCATGCATAGCGCCGTGCGGCCTCGATGGACGCATAGGGGTCGTTTTGACTGACGAGACAGGCGCGAGAAATTTCCGGTGCGTAATCAAGGGCTGTTTGGAGGCCCACCGCGGCCCCCAGGGCAAGATAGGCGTGCTCGCCCAGACCCCGGTCTTCCAAAAGGTCGCAAATTTTTCTGATGGTCGAGCCCTCAGGCCCCTCGCTTTTGATGTGAATATTGAGTCCAATGCCACCCCCTGTTAAATCCAGAACCTCCTCCAGCCGTGGCACGCGGATGCCACTCCAGGCTAGGCCACAAGGGCTGCCTGCATCCAGATGGCGTATGTCCTCCCAATCCATTTCAGCTATAATCCCCCTGCCATTGGTCGTGCGGTCTAGGGATTCGTCGTGACAAATGACCAGAACGCCATCGCGGCTTGTCTGCACATCGAATTCAATTTCATGTGCTCCCACGGCCTGGGCTGCGGCAAAAGCCGGGAGTGTATTTTCCGGACAGGTTTGACTCAGGCCCCGGTGGGCACATAGACGAGGAAATGGAGATGCTTTGAGTTGTCGTGCTTGCTCCCACTGCGGACGGTAGAGTGCCGGTCTCCGCTTCGACTCCATAAGCTTGCGGTGTTCGGTGAGCGCCCGGCCGTGGGAAGCCGGCTTGGAGAATTTGTCATGCGGATCCAGCTCTACTTTGATAGTGCATGCATCAGAGCCCGCATCTTTCAGAAGGGTCCCATCAGGGGCGGCCACCAGGGAGCGCCCGGCAATTTCCGCCCGGCCTCGGGCGTAGGAACTGCGCAGCAGGTAGGTGCCGCTGTCGAGCGCGCGCACCTGGGCCATGGTGCGAATGCGCGCGGCGGATTCGCTGCGCTGGTAGCTGGGACACAGAATCAGGTCCACCCCCTGAGCCGCCAGGAGGGCGAAGTGTTCGGGGAAGTACAAATCGAAACAGGTGGCAAAGCCGAAAAGGATTTTTCCATGTTTGAAAACTGTGGGCATGGGACCGGAATGCAGGCCAAAGTCTTCTTTCTCGGCACCTGTGAGGTGAATCTTGTCATAGGTAAAAGCAAGAGCTCCGATCTCGTTGAACACAAGAGTGCGGTTGAACCACCGAGATCCGGAGCGGATCGGACAGGCCAGAGCGATCAGGGCTTGCAGATGCCTCGATGCGCCTGCAACTGCCTCGATGAAGTCCGCTCCTTGTACCGCGGCAAACTCCCGCAGCAGGTGGGGATCTTCGATACCGGGCGTACTGGCATACTCGGGCAGCAGAACCAGATCTTGCTCGCCGGGTTGTAACTGCTCGAGTTCTCTTTGCATCCACTGGATGCAGGCGGCGGCATCAGCATGGGTGCCGCCTGCCGGGTAGGGGGGTTGGAAAATTATAATTTTCATTCTCGAGCTTTCAAAAAGCAAGGGCTATCTTCGCCGCGGCTGATTTTTTTCGCGGTAGCTACATCCATTCCGACAAATCAAAACGCCGGCCGCTTGCGGCCGCTACATAGGCTCCGTAACAAACGGCCATAACATCGCGCCCTAGCTCAATAGTACTCTTGGGGGCGCGGCCGTGGGCGATGGCCTCGCAAAAATCCTGCAATTCGTGCGGGAAGCCATTCATCCAGTCCTCGTCTGGATTGGTGAATTGCCAGCCGGCGCGGGTTTCGAGTTTTTCTCTTATGTATTCGTCGCCCAGGAGCCGGTCTGCGGGGGCATAGGTAAGCATGCCGGTATTGGGGTTTATATTGCACTGTACCACAGCCTTGCTGGCATAGGCGGTCAGCAGGTTCTGGATACCGCCCAGGACGATGTCGGCGGCGGTGAGCTGGGCGACGGAATCGTCCTCGAATTGGAGCAGCATTGAGCCCCAGTCTTCACAGTCTTTCCAGCCGGTCTGAATCCATTTCTCATCTTCGCTGACAAAACTTTCGCTGCGGGTCAGATTGGCGACCTCGGCGACGACGCTGGTGGGTTTGATGGGTTTGCCCTTCTTGCGCAGTCCTTCGCTATACTTCAGATAGAGGGCTGCCCCCACCGGATGGCAGCCTTTGTTGAAGAGCGCGCCACCGCCCGAGTAGCGCCACTCCTTGGCATAGGGAGAGTGGGTGCCGCTGTGACATTCCTCGGCGACGATCCTCAGGATGGTGTTGTCGCTCTGCGCCAGCGCGTGGTCGGCTTTTTGAATGCTCGGGGCATAGACCCAGTTTTCGCCGTAGCAGAACGCGACTTTGTTTTGCGCTATACTGCGCACCATTTCATCGGCATTTTTGAGTGCCCTTTCGAACATCTGATGCCGATCGGCGGAATTGGCCGCGGCGAAATAGCCGGTCAGGGGTTTTTCACAGACGATGTTTTTACCGGCGGCAGCGGCCTGCAACGTTAGTGGATGATGCAGGTAGTTGGGGATGCAGAGATCGACGAGGTTGATTTCGGGGTCGGCCAGCAGAGCCTCGACCGATGCGTAGGTCTGTTCGAGTTGATGTTTGCGGGCAAACTCGGCGGTGCGGTGAGGATTTTGCGAAGTCACGCCTTTGATGCGGATATCGAGGCCGGGGACGCGGCGGTAGTTTTCGACGTGGAACGAGGCGGCAAAGCCGGCGCCAATCAGGCCGATGACGATGGGTTGGGCAGGCATGAGTTATTACTCCGTTTAATCGATTCGGGTGTACAGCTATAATCGCGCGGAAGAGTGACGCAGCACTTTTCCGGGCAGGGCTCCGGTGGGCTCGCCCTTGCGGATTACCCACTGACCGTTGACCATGACCCCATCCACGCCTGCCGCGCTCCTAATGGGCTCTGCAAAGGTGGAGCGGGCAGCTACTGTATCCGGGTCGAAGACGACCAGGTCGGCGGCCAGGCCGGTGGCAATGCGGCCTCGATCCCTCAAGCCGAAGCGCTGGGCCGGGAATGCACTCATCTTGTAGATAGCTTGTTGCAGGGAAAGCAGTTTCAGTTCGCGGACGTAGCGCTCGAGAACCTGTGCGAAACAACCACTGCCGCGGGGGTGGGGGTGTTGGACATTGTAGACCCCGTCGCTGGCGATCATGACGCGGGGGTGCGGTGCGGTGCGCCTGAGTGCGGCCTCGTTTTCTGCTGTCGGGGTTTGCCAGGGAAAGATAAAAGCTTCGACACCCTCTTCCTCGAGCACCAGATCATAGGCGAATTCTTCCCAGGATTTACCCGCTGTGGCAGCGGCTTCTTTCAGGGTCATGCCGATGTAGCGTCCGGAGCGCGTGTGACCGACAATCTGGTTGCCGCAGGTGCCGAGATTCTTGCGTAGGTGGGGCAGACAGATTTCCCGGCTGCGCGGATTTTCCAGGCGCTCCAGCACTTCCTGGGGGCTGCCGGTTTGAAACTCCATGGGCAGCATCATGACCACGTGCGTCATGCCGGCCGCATAGAGGTAGGATTCAAGGGTGAGGTCGATGCCCTCGCGCTCGGCTTTTTCGAGCAGCGGTCCGGTCTCGTCGTCGACGCGCTCGTGGGAGACGTGGACCGGGATCTCGGCCCGTTGGGAAATTTCCATGATTTCCTCCCAGGCGGCTCTGCGGCCCAGGATCTGGTAGCGCAAATGGGCGGCGTAGATACCGCCATAGGAGGCGGCCACCTTTGACAGGGCCACCAGTTCGCGCAAATCGGCGTTGGCGCTGGGCTGGTAGTCCAGCCCCAGGCACAGCGCCCCGGCGCCGGCCTCCATCCATTCGCGCGTCTTTTCCTCCATGATCTGGAGTTCGGCAGCGGTGGCGGGGCGGGGTTCCCAGCCCATGGCGTGCAGACGCACGGCGCAGTGGGGCACCTGGGGGTAGACGTTGGCCGGGATGCGGTCTTTGAAAAGGTCCAGGTAGGACTCGGCGGTGGGCCAGTTGAGCGACAGGTCCACCGCGCCGTAGGCAAAGTGGGCATAGTCCCAGAATTCGCGTGCGCGGGCGGGGCTGAGGGGGGCCCAGCCAAAGCCATCCGGGGCCAGGAGCTGGGTGGTGACGCCCTGGCGCAGGGTAGCCAGCTGGTCGCGCCCCCCCAGCAGGGCGAATTCCGAGTGTACGTGGACGTCAATAAAGCCGGGGCAGACAATTTGTCCCCGGACGTCGATTAGGCTGGCCGCTTGGGCCGGGTTCAGTGTCCCAATGGCGGCAATTTTTTCGTCCTTGATGCCTATATCCGCTGCAAAGGGCGGGGTGGTGCCGCTGCCATCGGCGATTTTTCCGCCGCTAATGAGGCAATCGAATTGCATGGTTTTCCTTTCGCAAAGTAAATCGAGTCCTACTGGCCCTACTCCACCCGGCTGAAAATCAGTTTTTCACCGGCGAATCCTTCGCGCCAGATATTGTCGCAGGCCTGTACCATTGCCGCCAGATTTTCCGTGACCTCGCCGAAGCGGCTTCCAAGAACAGGTCCCATGGTAGGGGAGAAAAGCAGGTTGTCGCGACCGTAGAAAATGGCCAGGTCGACCATGGCCTGGCCCTGGATATCGGGACGGGTGATGAGGCCGGCGGGAAAAAAGAAATAGACCAGATCGCCGGTAATGGGGGTAAGGGTCGGATTTTCGAGCCCCGGTTCCTCGGCGGCAAAGGGGGGGATCAGGGTATAGACTTCGTTGCTGGCGTACTTGGCGTGAAAGGCGTCGTCGCCCAGGGGCAGGGATTGCCATACCGCTTCGCAGGTGCGCGGCGCCAGGTCGTCGAGCAATAGAGCGGTACAGCTGACTTTTCGTTTGACCAGTGTTAGCTGGATGTATCGGGCCATGGGGGGCTCGTTTCTGAGAGTATTTAGGGGGCGATTGTCATCAGGTGGCCCAGATTTTTCTGGGGTTTCAGGGCCCCTGCCAGGCGCAGGCCCTCCCACACGGTCACCTGGTTGGCGGTGAGAACTACCTTGCCCACATGGGTTTCGAGTTCGTCGAGGAAGGCGGTGGTGTGCAGGGCGGTATCGGGCAGCAGCACGGCCTCGGCCCGCGGGTGATCGTTGGTGCGCGCAAATTCGAGGACTTCATGGCGTTGTAGCAAAGCGGCATCATCCCCGGTCCACAGATCCAGGCAGCCCAGGTGGAGGACCTCGACGCCGTCTTGGTGCAGAAATTCGCGAAAGGCATTGGATAACTCGTCGGGGTAGGTGGCCGCCACGGCGACGCGCTTGAGGCCGAGGGCGCGGAGGGCGCTGAGGAAGGCCAGCGAAGTGCTGGATGCCGGAATGTCCAGTTCTGTGGCAATGTCCCGAACCTGTTGGCGAGCGCCTTCCAGACCAAAGGCAAAAGAGCCGCTGGTGCAGGCCCACATGCAGGAGGCCACGGCGTGCTGGCGCAATTCCCGGGCGCCGGCCAACAGGTACTCCTTGCTGCCGGTTACCAGGCTGTGGTCGATGCGGTGCAGGTTGGGGCTTGCAGTGTGGACGATGCGAATATCGACTGCCGGGTTCAGGGCCTTGCCCAGACGGGGGTAGTCATCCTCCGCCGAGTGCAGGGGATAGAGGGCGCCAATGCGCAGCGGGGTTTCCATAGTTGGGTGCCTTTTCAGCTCTGCCAGTGGGCCGGCAGAATTGGGGCTTCAAAGCCCAGTTGGCGCGCCAGCCATTCCTCTTCAAAGGTGCCGTCCAGATAGCGCGAATGCGTGCTTTGACGCACTTCTGGCGCCACTGCCATGGCGGCGGCCAGGGGGGCGGTCAGGGCGGGATTGGCCCACAGCAGCGTGGGGATGCGTATCTCAGGGGCAAAGAAGAGGGGATCGAAATAAGAAAGGGTTTGCGCCACGGCGTCGCGGCGTTCGGGAAAGCTGCGCAAGTAGTCGTTGAGCTCTTCCAATGGATAGCTCTGGGAGCGGGCGGCGCGCTCCAGAGCGGTGTAGAAGAACTCCGGGGTCGCCACCAGGTGGGTCAGACCGGGACGCAGGGCCGCGGTCAGCAGGGGCATGTCGGTAGCGCCGATGCCGACGATGCGGGTGGTGTCTATTTCGGGACGACTCATTAGATAATCCAGGCCCCGGCAGCAATCGGCTGCGATAGCGCGAAAAAGATAGGTTTGCGGAGTTTCGATGCCCTCGGTAAAGAGCCCGGGGAGCGCCGCGGCGTAGGGCCGGTCGGCGTTGCGCTGGCCCCGCACGGCCAGGCTAAAGACCATAAAGCGGCTGCGGTTTTCATTGGCCGCACCCTGCGGGATGACCTCTACCACACTCTGGCCGGTGCGCAAGTAGAGCAAAGCTGGGAAGGGGCCCTGGCCCTGGGGTATGCTCAAATAGCCGAAGATGCGGTAGGGGCCGATGCTGCTGAGACGGACTCCGTAGGTGGTACAGTATTCGGTAGAACGCAGCGGAATCTCTTCTTCTTCGGGGGCGCTGGGGACGCCGTCCAGTTCCTGGATGAGCTGCTGCCAGAAGGCGGCGAAGTCAACGGGTTTCCGGCATGGGGCCTGGAATGAAGCGGTCATTTGCAATTCCTTCAGGGCTGCAGGTGTTTTGCGAAAAATTCGGCGATTATCGGCTTGTGAACCGGAGCGCCGGCGTCGTGGCCGCAGTCGTCGTAGGGATAGAGGGTTTTATCCGCCGCCGCGATGGTCTGGAAAGCTGCGTAGCCGGTCTCGGGTGGGCAGACGTTGTCCCGTAAGCCGATATTGACGATGATCGGACAGTGGATGCGCGGCCCGAAGTGAATGCCATCGAAGTAATTCAGGGTGTGCCGCACCGCGGGCTCGCGTTCGGGGTAGAGGCGCAGGTAGTCGCGGATTTCCTGGTACGGATAGGTATGGGTCAGTTCTATAGCGTCCATAAAACCGCACAGGTAGGGGGCTCCGGCCGCCGCAGCTTTTATCTGCTCGCGCAGCCCGGATACCACCAGGGTCAGGGCTCCGCCCTGGCTGCTGCCGGTAACGCCGATGCGCCCGGAATCGACTTCGGCACGGCTTTGCAAGAAGTCGAAAGCACGCACCGCGTCGATGTAAAAACCCCTATAGGAATAGGTGTTGCGGTCGACGATATTGTGGGCCAGCAAACCGGGATAACCCGGGTTGAACTGGGCGTTGCTTCTAAGTTTGCCGCGGGGAGCGGCGCCAAAGGCGGCGTAGCCCGAACGCGCGGTTTCTTTGGGAATCGGAGGGTCCTGGTTGTAGCCGGGGACGTGCAGGATGGCCGGCAGTTTGCCGCGCCGCTGGGCCGGCAGGCAGTACCAGCCGGCGATGCGCACACCGTCGAGGCTGTCGTAGTGCACTTCATAGACTTCGACTTCCGGGGTGGAGCGCAGGGGCAAGGGGGTAAGGGTGGGATTCAGCGGGATCTGAGCCGCCCGGGCCAGGGTTTCATCCCAGAACTGGTCGAAGTCGTCGGGGCGCACCATGGAGGTGCCGTATTCTGCGGGGGATCCTGGGTTCATAGATTTATGCCTCTCTGCACAACTGCATCAAAATCCGGCTTTTTTGTCGCACGGGTACATGAGGGATTCACCGGCCAGGTAGCGGCGCAGGTTTTCCCGGGTTATTTGTTCGCGGCGCTGCCACATCTGGGCGGAGTCGGCCGAGACGTGGGGAGAAATAATCACATTGGGCATTTGCCACAGGGGGTGGTCGGGCGGTAGCGGCTCCCGCTCCACGGCGTCCAGGCCGGCACCGCCGATGCGGCCCGATTGCAGACCTTCGACCAGGGCTTTTTCGTTGACGATACCGCCCCGTGATACTACCGCGATAAAAGCCCCCGGTTTGAGCTGCTCCAAAGCCCGCTGGTCGATCATGTCCCGG
>CAXFTV010000041.1:0-2979 GCA_964005845.1 uncultured bacterium | reverse complement strand
TGAACAGCACATTAAAAGAGAAAAGGCAACCAGTAATATTTGCACGGCCCAAGTCCTTCCGGCTGTAGTGGCCAGCATGTATGCAGTCTACCACGGGCCTCGGGGCTTGCGCAAGATCGCCGGGCGCATTCACGCTTTGGCCCGACTGCTGGATCAGGGTTGCAGAAAATTGGGATTTGAGGTAGTCCACGGCCAGTTTTTCGATACCCTTTGTCTGCGCCTAGATGCAGCCTCTCAAAAGCTTATCAAAGAAAGAGCTGAAGAGCGCAGGATGAATTTCCGCTTCGCGGAAAACGAACTGGGCATAGCGTTGGATGAAACTACTCGAGTCGAGGATCTGGAGGATATCTTCGCGGCTCTAAGCAAGGGCTCTAAACTCGATGTCTCGGTTTCAGAAATGGATTTGGATGATGGGGTAAATTGGGAGCCGGTGCATCAGCGGCAGAGCACTTTCCTGGATCATCCGGTGTTTTCCAGTTATCATTCCGAGACGGAAATGCTGCGTTACATGAATCGTTTGCAAGGACGCGATTTATCGTTGACATTTTCAATGATCCCGCTGGGTTCGTGTACTATGAAGCTCAATGCCACCGCTGAGATGATGCCGATTACCTGGCCGCAGTTTGCCAGAATCCATCCTTTTGCGCCCCCAGAACAGGCGCGGGGTTACCAGTCGATTATCCGGGAACTGACCCGCATGCTGGAAGGGGTCACCGGATTTGCCGGGGTCTCCCTGCAGCCCAATTCCGGCGCCCAGGGGGAATACGCTGGCTTGCTGGTCATTCGGAAATATCACCAGCTCAGGGGACAGGGGCATCGCGATGTGTGCCTTATTCCGGCATCGGCTCATGGTACTAATCCGGCCAGTGCGGCAATGGCCGGATTGCAGGTTGTAGTGGTAAAATGTGACGAAGAGGGAAATGTCGATCTGGAAGATCTGCGCCGCCTGGCTGACGCACACCAGCAGCGGCTGGCCGCTCTTATGGTGACCTACCCCTCTACCCACGGGGTTTTTGAAGAGCAGATCAAGCAAATCTGTGCAATTGTGCACGAATGCGGCGGTCAGGTCTATATGGACGGGGCCAATATGAATGCCCTGGTTGGCTTGTGCCGGCCAGCCGATATCGGAGTTGATGTCTGTCACCTGAATTTGCACAAGACCTTTTGTATCCCCCATGGTGGTGGCGGTCCCGGTATGGGGCCTATAGCAGTTGCGGCGCATCTGGCCGAGTTTTTGCCCTCTCATCCGATGCTTAAAAGAGGGAGTGAAAAGGGGGTGGGGGCTGTGGCCGCAGCGCCCTGGAGCAGCGCTGTAATATTGCTGATTTCCTGGGCGTATATCAAATTGATGGGCAGCGCGGGGTTGCAGCAAGCAACTAAAGTGGCCATACTGAATGCCAATTATATTGCCAGCCGTCTAGCGCCGTCTTTCGAGATTCTCTACAAGGGCGAGAACGGTTTTGTGGCACACGAATCCATCCTTGATTTTCGCCATTTCAGGAACTCGGTGGGCGTTACTGTGGAAGATGTGGCTAAGCGCCTGATGGATTACGGTTTTCATGCACCCACAGTCTCATTCCCGGTGGCAGGTACCTTGATGGTCGAACCGACTGAGAGTGAATCCAAAGAGGAGTTGGATCGCTTTTGCGAGGCCATGATCTCCATCCGGGGCGAAATTGATGAGATTGAAAGGCTTGGCCTGGACCAGGATGACAACGTTTTAAAGAATGCCCCGCATACTCTGGACATGGTGGTGGCGACAGATTGGCGTTTCCCCTACAGCAGGGAAAAGGCGACAATGCCGGCCCCCTGGCTCCGGCAGGGCAAATTCTGGCCGGCGGTGGCTCGTCTCGATAACACCCTGGGCGATCGCAATCTGGTGTGCTCCTGCCCCCCTATTGAAGCCTATGCTTCTCCTCCTGAAGAGCAGGAATAAATGAGTAAAAAGCGCGCCCTGATTACCGGGATTACCGGCCAGGATGGATCTTATCTGGCAGAATTTCTGCTGGCTAAAGACTACGAAGTTTTCGGTCTGGTTCGGCGCAGCAGTACCATAAACTTCGAGCGCATCTACCATATTCAGGACCGCGTTGAGATCCTATCCGGAGATTTGCTCGATCAGAATTCCCTTAGTTCTGCTCTCGGGCAAGCGCGGCCCCACGAGGTATACAACCTAGGAGCGCAGTCCTTTGTCCAGGCTTCATTCCAACAACCCCTGCTCACCGGGGAGATTACCGGCCTGGGCGTGGTTCGCCTGCTTGAGAGTATGCGCAGTTTCGATCCTCGGATCCGGTTCTATCAGGCCAGTACCAGCGAATTGTTCGGCAAGGTGCAGGAAACGCCGCAAAGCGAGAAGACCCCCTTCTATCCCCGCAGCCCCTATGGGGTCGCCAAATTGTACGCACATTGGGCCACCATTAACTTCCGCGAAAGCTATAATATGTTTTGCTGCGCGGGAATTTTGTTTAACCACGAGTCGCCCCGCCGGGGGTTGGAGTTCGTCACTCGCAAGATTACCAACGGCGTGGCACGCATTAAATTGGGGCTGGCGGAGCAATTGCCGCTGGGAAATCTAGAGGCCCGCCGCGATTGGGGCCACGCCGGGGATTTTGTCAGGGCCATGTGGCTCATGCTGCAGCGGGAAGAACCGGAAGATTTTGTCATTGGTACCGGGGTAGATCGCTCCATCCGGGAGTTTTGTCAGGTTGCTTTCGAATACGTCGATCTGGATTGGCAGCAGTACGTGGTTGTGGACGAAAAATTTTTCCGCCCAGCAGAGGTAAATCAGCTGCTCGGCAATGCGGCAAAGGCAAGAGAAAAACTGGGCTGGGAACCGCAGATTTCTTTTGAAGAAATGGTTCATGAGATGGTCGATACCGATATGAAACTGGTGGCCCGGCAGGCTTTATGAAGTTGCTGCAGGCCCTGTTGGCTCTGGGCTTGCTGGGGGGATGTCAGAATGGGGCGGAGCTGGGCCCC
>CAXFTV010000040.1:0-8195 GCA_964005845.1 uncultured bacterium | reverse complement strand
GCCGGTAGAAACCGCGCAGCAGGCGGCGCCAGCCGCGCGACATCACGCCCGAGAAATCATCTCTGAAATCCACCAGCAGAGGATAGCCGAAGCGCCGGCTCAGAAAATAACCCAGCAGCAGGTCCGAAAAGACCGGATATACCGCAAAAATCACCCCGCGCTCGGCGAATAACTGGCGGCGTTTTTTCCATACGCTCCAGGCCCAGTTCAGATAGTAGCAGGGCAGGAGTCCCACTCCGTAGAGCACCTCGTTCAGTCCCCCCCACTTCGCCGCCCGCACCCGCTTCACGACCAGGTCTTGGTGCAGAGATGCGGCCAGGCTTTGATCCTCCTGATAGGAGAGCAGAAAGCCCTCCGCACCATCCATACAGATCACATCGACCGAAAAATAATCGGCCAGACAATTGGCTACGCAGGCATTGGTAATGGAATTGCCCCGGCCGATGGGCGGAAAAGCACAGGCGAGGAAATAAACTTTAGGAGCTGGGTCCATCGCTCTCCTCCGGTTCCTCGGGAACTGAAGCGGGATACGCGACCTCGAAAAGGGCATAGGATTCATCCCGATAAAGCAGGGTCAGATACTCCTTTCTAAAGGTTTCGTGCATTGGATCGGCAAAGTACTGGGGATAACCTATTCCGGTGCGAATAGGCGGGATATTTATCATCCGCACAATGTGGGAAATGCGCAGTTGGCGCATGCGCTTTATCAGCTTCTGGGGCGTATCGTATTCGCCGTAGTTTATGACCATCTGATGTGGATGATCCCATAGATAGGGACGGTCGCAGTAAAAACCCTTGACGATTCCCTGCAGCAAAACCACCGAGGAAGCGGGCAAATTCTGGTTGACCTGACGGAAAACCCGGTAGTTCCCCTCCCTCTGGATAGTAAATTGCTCCCTGGATTGATCCGAAATAAAATAGTCGATGGCTACCTGTGCCAGGAGGTAACTGAGCGCCAGATTGCAAACCAGAGTAAAAGCAAAGCCCACCTGGACCAAAACGCGCAGGCGACTCCTAAGTGCTTGGAACATATGTTTGGCGGCAAAGCCCGAAAGAATGCTCAGGTAAGCCAGGAAGAACATACTATAGCGCGGATTGCCATCGACCCGCAACACCATTATGAGGTAGTACAGAAGGCAGAAACCAGCCAGAAAGAGAATGCGGCGATGGCGTGCGTAAACCAGCAAGCCCGGCAAGAAAGCGATGTGGTAAATGCCGATGGTGCGCTGCCAATCGATCTGCTCCGGATTCATCCAGGACCAGTGCCACAGGGAAGTGGCGCACCAGTAGAGCAGACTTAGTACGCGCTCGGAGGATGGCAGCGATACCACCGCCTCGGGCGCGCTAGCGGAAACCGATCCTGTACTAAAGGTGCCGCGATAGGGCAATCCATCAAAGAGCACGTTGCCCAGTGGCCACACCGGATTGCCGGCTTCAATGAAACTGCGTATGTACCAGGGCCCCACCAGCAAGAGCGCCGCCCCCCCGAATAGCAGCCCCTGCCGCAGGACGGTTTTAAAGTCCACTTTGCGAAAAAGACCAGCCGCGCCGATCAATGCGCCGCCAAGCACCAGGGTCGGCAGCGCTGGATGTTTGGCTCCCAGAGCCAGGCCGGTGAACAAGCCGGCCAGCAAGAGGGTCTTCTCGTCTTTTTGTTCCAGCCAGTTGAAGAGCGCCCAGAAAGCCAGGAACTGAAAAAAACACTGCCCCGCATCCACGTAGGCCTTGGCGGCAAAAAAGACCAGCACCGGGGAAAAGGAAAAGATGGCGGCGGCCAGCAAACCCACCCCACGATCAAAATAACGGCGGCAGAAACTGGGGATAAAAAAGAGGCAGCACATACCCAAAGCAAAGTGCAGCACCTGTGCAAGGATGGATCCGCGCAAGCCGATACCCAGGGTAAAGAGCATACCGATATTGGAGGGATAGAGCGCTCCGGTCAAGGTGGGCTCAAAGCTCAGGGCATGTTTTTGCAGATAGATTTTGGGCAGTGCCAGATGGTAGGCCAGGGGATCCACTGCCCCATGTGCGGGGGTCAGGGCGCGGGTGAGATTGAATAAAATGCCCAGGCCCACTAAAGCGAGTACCCAGAAATAAAAGGACCCCACAGGTACGGGAAAATACCCCACTCGACCCCGGAGTCGCCCCACCAGGCCCTGCAACTGGTTGCGCCCCAGAAAGGCATAGGTTAGAACGAGCAGGTAAAGCGCGCTTTCGTAGAGCAAGTGCGTCAAACCCAGAACCATGACCCCCAGAGCCAGGGCACCGAAACCTAGACCCAGAGAAAAGGAAAGCTCTTCGGCCAGGGAGTGACATCGAGGGCCGATCCAGCGCAAAATCCGCAGACCAACGCCGGCGGCTACGACCGCCAGACCCAGGCAGTAGATCAACTCAACCACTGCCCTTCTCCCAGAGTTGCTGCAGCAAGGTGAGAAAATTCCTGCTGTAGTAGAAGTAGCCCAGAACGAACAAGCCCCAGAGCCAGACCGCCGCTGCGGCCAGGGTCCGCACCACAGATTCCTCTCGCGCTTCACCAGAACTGGATTTAGGTGTTTCTTTGTTTCTGCCCATTGCGTTAGAGGCCTTTGTTGATGGTTCCGCCCACGATCAGACAATGTCCCTTTACCCAGCGCCGCACCAGCCATTCCTCCAGTCGCCCCAACGACAAAAACACCGGAAAGAGGAGAGACTTGTAAATTCTAAAGGGTACTGAAGCCGATAAATCCACCAGGTCGGCCTGGCTATTGTAGGATTTTTTCTTCAGCGCATAGCTGATCTTGGTCAGTCCCAGGAAAATCTCGCTGAGAAAAAAATTGGTATACACGACCTCGCTGTCGCCGATGTGGCAGTCGCGCATTAAAGCCGCCAGGGAATCCGCCGTATAGCCTTCGCGGTAGTTTTTCTGAAACTCGTCCTCTTCCCCATGCAGCAGAGTCTTCAGCCAGGTGCGGGTAAAAACCCCCTCAAGAGCGGGCGTAGATATCACGATGCGGGCACCGGGCCTGGCTACCCGCACGATTTCCCGCAGAACCTTTTGATCGTCGGGAACGTGTTCGATGACATCGGCAAAGATAATTTTGTCGAAACTGTTGCTGCGAAAGGGCAAGCCCTCGGCGCTGGCTGCGGCGAACTTCCCCTCGACCGTCGCCGCGGCATAATGCAGTGCTTGCCGGCTTTTGTCCATGCCGTAAACCAGCGCCCCTGCTTCCCGCCCCAGTTCACACAAATAGCCAATGCCGCAGCCCACGTCGAGCAGACGCTCGCCCGGTGCGATCTCCAAGAGGCCAAAAATCCGACTGTCTTTAAAGCGAGTCGTCAGCGAATACTTTAACGGATTTTCCAATTTTTCCTCAGCCTATCAAGCCGGCAAATTGCTCGCCGTATCCAGTGGTTTGACAGATGTGACGTGCCTGTTTCCTGCCCGCCTTGCGATACCAGAAATAACGATTATAAAGGGTGGCAGCCCACCCCAGGGGACGAAAAAACCACTCCTTGGACAGGAACTCTTTGAACAGCGGCGTTGCCGCGAAGCGATCTCTCCAGCGGTAGATGAGGTAGTCTTTGCCCTGACCCCGCTGAAAGGGGTCGCGGGCGAACTGATCTCCGAGAATTTCCACCTCCATGGTGCCTAAACCGCGGCGCTCGGCGTGCAATAAAAACGCCACCTCATCGGGCTCAAATCCCATGTACTGGGCCGCCAGGGTATCCAATGCCACCAGATCCCTGGAGGCCATCACCAGGTCGCAGACCCTGGGAAACCCGACCCGGGGCCCGGGGCCCTCCATTGCCACAGTCATGTCGGCGACCCCGAGGACCATGCTATCCCTGAAAAAGTAATTTACCTCGGCAATGGCCTCATGGACTACCGGATGAAATTTAAAACGCGCCCGGGGCAAGAGGCCCCACTGATTTTTGAGGGCCCCGGTAAATGGGGTGATGCAGTGGGTTTTTACCACCGGAATGGTGATCATGGCCTCGGCCTCGAGCAGCACGGCGGGAATATCCAGGGTCCCGAAAATTGGACCGACTTGGACGCGGCGCACTGGACTTTGCGATAGGTTGACAAAAGTCGCGTCATACTGCGAACCTATCTCGAGAAAACCCCAGTTGCGCACAGCTGCTTCGACTTGCCGGCTGGTGGCCACATCACAATCCCCAAAAGAGATTTCCGCCCGTGGGAATTGCCGCCGCACCTCCCTCAACACAGCTTCGAATACCCAGGGCGAAGTGCACTGGCCCGGCACTACTTCCCGGCTGAGGAGATTGACCTTGAGAAAAAAACTGCGGCCATTTATATCCTCTTTCCAGCGCACTATATCCATCGCCGCTTTGACCGCCTGCTGTACGGTCGCGGCGCTCTGGCCCCGAACTCTTTTGAAAGCTACCTTGCTTTTCACTGGCCCGCCTCTCCGTTGGTCGAGGCGAATTTCACCTCGCCCAGGCCGCGGCGTTTGGTACTGCGGGTAAGCCCTTTCCAGGCTACCCGCGCCCGCTCGAATAAATGTCCGGTTATTTTAAGCGGGAAGTGCTCCACCAGCCAGCGCGATGCCCGCAGGCCGCAGACCCAGAACAAGAAAGCGATGATATATTCAAAAGCCCGGCGCTGCAGTGGAATATCAATGCTGGTGAAACCGTAATCGGGCACTGCTTTGCCCTGGCGGCGGCGGCGCTGCATGCGCAGGAAGGCGCCCCGCTTCTTGAAATCGAGCATGTGCGAATGCATGCCCACCGCATCCTCGGCCTCCAAGTCCTGCAATTCCAGCTTGCCCCTTGCCGCCATCTCGTCCAGCAGGGCGGCTCCAACCGGCGTGCGGCCCATGGCCAGGGACCAGCCCAGACCGCGTTCTTCATAGACCGGGGCCCAGGCATCGCCGCAGGAAATATCGGCAAACTCATTGGCCAGATCGGTGCACATCTTGCAGCGATCCACCATAAAAAAGGGAATGAGATAATTGGCGTAAAACTTCTTCAGCGAGAGCGTCTGACCATCGCGCAAGGTAGCCTGCATATGTCCGGGCCATTCCCCCGCCCGGTACTGCAGGGAAACCACTTCGCGATAGTCCTCTACGCCGTTGTTTTTCAAGAAACTGCGAACGGCATCGAAATGCAGGATATTGCCGCAATAGGATCCTATCACATAGGCAATTTTGGCTGCGGCGGGATGGCCGATCGCCTGTAGTTTGCGCAGCGAGTGCACCTGACAGGGCAGGCCCACATAGGCAAAAACCCCGTCTTCATGTTCCAATTCGCGCAGGGCGACATTGACCGGACTGAGACTGTATTTGCTCTGCGCCGCAGCCTGAATTTGAGCGCTGCTGCGGGCGATCTGCACCCTGGCCTGCCAGGGGCTCTCCTCGTCCATGCCCAGAACTAAGGCCCCGTCTATCTTGCCTTCGTCCAGGAGGTAGTGCAACACGGCTGAAATAATGCCGCCGCTGGCGCCCCGGGAGCGGATGTTCGCATCCTCGGCATGGCCGACATAGAGATTCTCGTAGTTGCCAAGGAGTAAATTTTCGGGCTCTTTGCCGAAGACCTGCTGGTTTAAAGCGGGGAAATTGACCTCCTGCCCCGAACAAGCCTGGTAACACAGACCGCACGAAGTACAATCGGCGACTTGTTCGGGCAGACAGTCGCCCAGCAGATCGTCGAACCTAAGGGCCTTTTCCGGGCAAACCCCGACGCAGCTGCCGCAGCGATTGCACAAACCCGGATCGATTACCGCGGCTTTGAGGTCGGCGAAACTGCGTGCTGGTATGGCACTAGAAATTTGCTTTAAAACTTCCACTGGTACCTGCTTGCTAATTTACCTCGGCGGCGCTGGTGACCTGGCCACCGGGGATGCGGATCTGACGGCGCAGACGCACCTGGCGCGTCCGCGCCCAACCGCTTGTTTGGCCTTCGCTCAGCTCACCCATTGCAAAATACTTCGAGGACGCTACGTGGCGCAGTGAAAACTTGTCGGCCGGATAAACTCTGGCCAGGGGCCGATCCGCCCAGATGTGATCCTGCACCTCGACCCCCTCGGGCCCGGGGCGCACCCGGCGTTCAAAGCGGGCCCGACTGCGACGGTCGACGAAAATGAGCCGCTTCTTCAGCAGGGGGATGAGACGGCGCCCCAGCAAGCGGGCGGCCAAACGCAAAAGGAAATGCCGCCAGGGCGTGACCCGTTGCTGCTCGACCTCGGTGAAAGCCCCGCTGGTGCAGTAGCCATCGGCCCCCGTTTCAACCTGGCAATCCTGGTTCAGCCAGCTGGTTGCCGCCCTTTTGCCCTCGCCCACCTGCAGGCGGTAACCGTAGTCGTGAAAAATTTCTTTGCCCGCTGCAAAAAGGCGGAAATTTCCCCCTTTTTTTAGACTGCAGATCAGATGGTAGGCGCCCTTGTTGAGGCTCAGGAGACCCGCTTGGGGGAAAAACTGTTCGTGCTCCCGATCGCAGGGCAAAGTCCCCCCTGGCTGCCCAGGCGGATCGCCGTTGCGCACCGCCCGCAACAGCGAATGCATCATATTGTGACATAGATAGCGATCGTCGAAAGCAGCATAGAAAAATTCGTCGGTGCCGATTTTCTGGCGCAATTTTGCCAGCATGGCCGCGGCCAGGGGCACTTCAGCCGCCAGGGCACTGAGACCGCTGAGGAGGAAATATTCGGTGTTGCGCGAACCGTACTGGCCTCCGACACTGCCATCCTGGTGTATGAAGAACTGGGAAAACTCGAGAATTCTTTCCGCCGCGGCAAAGGCTCTGGGATCGCCGCTCATGCGCTGATACTCCACCAGAAAATCCAGCGTCGTACTCAAATAACCCAGATCGGCGCCGCCGTATTCGGCAAACCAGCCTTCTGCGCTTTGTTTTTCGAGCAAGTTGTTAAATTTTTTTTCGGCAGCCACCCGCACCCATTCTTCCCCTGAGAGCAGAAAAGTAGCATAGAGTCCGGGGATCGCCGCTGCTTCCTGGTTCAGCGCCTGGGTTTCCTCGACTTTGCTCAGATAAGCGGCCGCTTTCAAGCAGGCATTTATCACATCCCCATTGTCGACTTCCAGTGTCCTGCAAGCCTCGGCGGCGGCAAAAAGCGAAAATGAGGTAGGAATATAGCCGTGTTCAAAGGGGTAGTACTCGTTAAAAGAGCCATCTTTTAACTGTATTCTCGACCAGAAATCGAGACCGGCAAGGGCCCATTCGCGGATGCGCCCATTGCGGTAATATGGACTATTTTCAAGGGGCAGCACCTGGATCAGAGCCAGGCTCAAAGCACTCTGCTGCACCACTGCGGAAGAAAAATCCCGCATCTTGAAATGCCAGTGATTGCGATCAAAAGAGCCGTAGGTCAGCGAGTCGGGATCGCGGTCCTGCTGGCTCAAGATTCTCGGGATTTGAGCGAAAATGAATGCTGTTGCGTCCTGCCAGTTGTGGATAGCGATGAGATCAACCTCTCCATTTTTCGTTGGTACTGGACAAAGAGATCTGCCAGCAGGCCCAGGATGCCGACCAGGATGCCCGTCCCCATGATGATCAGGTCCATTTCCTGCATGCTGCTGGTGCGCACCAGGTTGACCACACTGGAAAGCGACCCCAGACCGAGCAGCATCAGACTGATGGGCAGAAAAATTTTCAGCGGCTCAAAGTAGGTGACCATGCGCGCCACCTGGGTGATATAGCGATAGGTATCTTTGAAGGGACGAAATTTGGATCGACCGGCGCGCTTGCGGTAGTGTATGGGCATATATTCGACCCGGTGGCCATTGCACAGAAATGCCAGGGTAATCGTGGTCACACAGGAAAATCCCTTGGGCAGCAGATCGATGTACTGCAGCGCTACACTGCGGCGAAAAACCCGCAGGCCCGAATTCAGGTCCGGAATTTTACTGCCGGTGAGAAAACAGGCCAATTTGCGGATGAGAAACTTGGCCGGCACGCGCAGCAATTTAAGAGTGCCCCTTTCGCTGTCCCGCGCCCCCACCACCTGGTCGGCCTCGGTGTTGACGAGATACTGAACCAGATCCGCCATGCGCTCGTTTGGGTAGGTCAGATCTACATCGGACCACAAAACGAACTCCCCCACGGCGGCCAGGGTACCGGTTTTGCGCGCTGCCCCCGAGCCCTGATTGACTCGGTGGCGCAGCAATTTCACCCAATCGAAGCCGGCGACCAGGGCCGCGGTATTGTCGCTGGAGCCATCGTCGACGACGATGACCTCATAG
>CAXFTV010000039.1:0-7255 GCA_964005845.1 uncultured bacterium | reverse complement strand
TGCCGCAAAACCGCCTCGCTGACCTCGTGCACCAACCCCCCTCCCCGCCTGTTACCGCCGAATAGATCAACGCCCAGCCCATCAACGTTAAATAAGGCGTCTATCACATTGGTGACGCGGTATTGAACTACCATATTGACATCGATAATATTATCGTCCCCGGTAACCATGAGGGCCTCCCTGGCTACCGGCCGCTTAACTTTGTTGTCTGGGGAAGTTCGGAAACCGATCTCATCGCTGTAAAGGTGAGTCACGGCGGGTTTAAAGACTTCTTCGATGGGCCAGGGAAAGTGGTAGTGCAATCCCGGCTCTGTCACCACGTGGAGGGCGCCAAATCGCAGGACGATCCCCTGTTCGTCGGGCGCGATTTTGTAGATACCGCTGAGGACCCACAGTGCTACTATTACCCCTAAAATGGCCGCGAGACTCTTCGGCGTGAGCGTAAATGACGGCATGGGCTTGCCGCCGGGAAAATCAAATTGTTGTGGCATATACCTACCCCCCTAAAGGTTGGACGCTTCACTCAATTTACCTGCACCTCGGCGAGTTGTTTCAAAGATCCAACTCCTTGCAGGCGACTATTTAAACCGGCTGCTCTACTGGCAATCGCCATGGCTTCAGGCAGCCCTTTTCCGTTGCACAGGCCAGTACTTAAACCGGCTAGAAAAACATCTCCACACCCCGTTGGTTCACAGGCTTTTTCAGGCATCCAGGCAAGCTGTTCACACAGGTGTTTATGGGCGTCCTGCCGATATGCACCCAAAGCCCCCTCGACTCCCCGGGTAATAACTACCCAGCGTGGCCCAAGGTCCAGAACACCCAGGGCAAATTCGCGCAGCGCTCCAGGTTCAGGACTTGAGAAGTCAGCTAAGAGGGCGGCTTCTTCCTCGTTCATTTGTACCAAGTCGGCCTGGGCCAGCCAGTGCTCCCACCCAGCGGGTTTTTCCCAGAATCGTTCACCGCTTTCGCCGCGCCCCAAAGTCAAACTATGTACATCCATCAAGATAAATCCCTGGAACTTTTTCCTTATCGCTATCAGTGTTTCCAACTCTAATTCAAAACCGGAAATAAAGTTTATCAGCAGGGCATCTAGTTCGGGTATGAAAGGATCCAGATCTCGCAGGCCAAGAGGTTCGATATTTCCGCTTAAGCGCTCGCTCTTGAGACCATCAACGAAATAATGGATGCGTGAGTGGAAATTGGGCTCTGGAACAACTCGGGCCCCGTCGGACCGCAAATTTGGACAACGCGCCAGTAAATTTTTCACCTGGGAGGCTACGTCTTGGCCATATTTGCACAAAAGCCATGCTTCAAATCGTCCCATACCCAGGAAAGCCAGGGCTAAGGCAGTGTAAAGAACTCCACCTAAACTCCGGGTTTGACGCCCACCCGCCGTGGTTATGGTATCACGGTTAATACTGCCGATAACGCCGAGGCGCTTCATCGCTAAGTGTCCCCGCAAGCTCCAGAAGGAAATTTATGCTTAATCCGCACCTGTGTCAACGCACCCCCGCAGGTATTACAGCCCATCCTAAGCTCTTAACTATTGACAGGGCCAACTGTCATGCCTATCGTTTTCATAGAATTTAAAAAGAAGCATATTTCTATATTTAAGGACCTTTCCAAGCTATGGCAATCGTACCTGTAGTAATTGAGCAAACTGGACGCGGAGAAAGAGCCTACGACATTTTTTCCCGACTTTTGAAGGAAAGAATAGTATTTATTGGCTTCCCGCTCGACGACAGCGAGGCTAACCTCATTATTGCCCAGATGCTCTTTCTAAGCTCAGAGGATCCGCAAAAAGATATCTCGCTTTACATCAACAGTCCCGGCGGCAATATAACGGCGGGACTCGCAATTTACGATACCATGCGCCACATCCCCTGCGATGTCGCCACTCTGTGCGTCGGCCAGGCCTACAGCATAAGCGCTATTATCCTGGCAGGTGGCACCAGGGGCAAGCGCCACGCCCTTCCCCATTCGCGTTTTTTACTGCACCAACCCTGGGGGGCGGTGGGGGGACAGGCTGCTGACATCGAAATCCACGCCCGCGAAATCATGGAATGGCGGCAGCGTCTCAACAAAATATTAGTTGAAGATACGGACCAGCCCATTGAACGAATCGACCAGGTAACCGAACGCGATTACTTCCTTTCGCCCGAGGAAGCGCGCGAATTTGGCTTGATCGATGGCACCCTGACAAGCGGCGGAGAACTTGGGACATCTGCCAAAGTCTAGCAATATCAACCCCCCGAATTAGTTTCTCCCCTTAGCCGGCGGAGTGCACCAGGTTTGCGCAATGTATCCCCGGTGCGCTCAAATCTGGAATTGCGAGCTTTAAAGAGGGAAGGCAATTACTTCATCGATTGATGCGGCATCTGCAAATAGCATCAGCAACCTATCCAGCCCGACTGCAATGCCCCCAGCTGGAGGCATCCCCTGCTGGAGCATGGACAGAAATTCTTCATCTAGCGGATGGATGGGCAACCCCAGTTCGCGGCGTTGCCGACGTTCTTCCATAAATCTTAGCCGCTGTTCCCGCGGATCGTTCAACTCCGTAAATCCATTCGCCAGTTCCAATCCGGCTACATATGCTTCTACGCGTTCGGCAACTGCGGTATTGTTTTCTTTTAATTTTGCCAGTGCAGCCAAACGCGACGGATAATCTTTGAGGAAAACGGGTCCAACCCCCAAAGCTGGTTCTACTTTTTCCAACAATACTTTGAAGAAAATTTCTTCCCAGGAATCTTCCCGATTTACGCTCCCAAAACCCAGGGATGAAGCCCGCTGGTAGAATTCATCCCTGCTTTTGCAGGCATCCAGATCTAAATCGGCATAGAGATTAAATGCCTGGTGCAAAGTAAGACGCCGCCAGGGGGGCTTCAACTCAATGGAAGTTCCCCGATACGCTATTTTCGTCCCTCCGACCAGAGTCTGCCCCAGATGACTCACAAGATTTTCTAAATCTTCGATAATCTCTTCATAATTTGCATAGGCCCTGTACCATTCCAGCATGGTAAACTCGGGATTGTGAATTTTTGAGCTTTCTTCTTTCCGATAACTCTTGCAAATTTGAAAAATCTTATCAAATCCACTTCCCAGCAAGCGCTTCATGTGATGTTCTGGTGAGGTGGCCAGGTAAAAACGCTCCCCGACTTCGGCTTTGGTTTCAAAAACCTCTAACTGGACTTCCTGGCCAGGTGCCCGCACCAAAGTTGGAGTTTCGACTTCTAAAAAGCCCCGATCCGCAAAAAAATTTCTAATGGCCTTGAGGACTGCATCGCGCAGCAACATGTTCTGCCTAAGGGCTCCCCCCACCCGATTGAAACGCTGCCAATCTCCACCTAGCTCCCATGGCCTTAGTTGGACTTTTACCAGTGAAATCACCTTATCAACCAGCAGTACTCCCCTGCAAACCCGCCCGTGCAATTCGACAATATCCCCAATTTGGGGGCGTCCCGCGCGAATTTGGACTGTAAAATCCACCTTGCCGTGGGCATCGAGCAAAACCCCCTTATCCCCCTCAAGCTCGACTAGGTATCCGTGTAGACAAACCCCCTCGGCATCTGCTGGCAGGTCCTTAGTCATATGGGTTGCAGCGCTGCAATCCCCTGGATATTTGCTTTGCTTAAACCTTTCCATCATGGTAGCTCGCAAAAAAAATCGGTTTATACCCATTTAAAACTCAGAGTATAAACCGAAAATCAGGTGCTTTGAGAATATTAATTAATTTTGTCTGCTGTTTTTATTTGAGTGCCCAACTAAGCTCATGCCCTTTTCCGGTGGTATATATAGGTGGGCGGACTCTTTGCTTCGATAAATTCACGGGTTACAACGCATTCCTTGATATCATCTCGAGCCGGCAGTTCGTACATAATGCTGAACATAGTAGTCTCGAGAACGGCTCTCAAACCACGAGCTCCCATCGCCTTTTCCCGGGCTAACTCAACAATTTTCTCAAGTCCCGCTTTTTGAAAACGCAGATTTATCCCGTCCATTTCGAACAGTTTTTGATACTGTTTTATCAGCGCATTTTTGGGTTTTACCAAAATTTCCATAAATGCTTCATCCGTCAGTGGATTTAGAGTACTGACGACGGGCAGACGGCCAATTAGCTCCGGAATTATGCCATATTGAATAAGATCCTCGGGTTCGACACGGGCGAGCAGACGCCCCGTATCCAACTCTTCAGAATTCTCCATATTAGACCCAAAACCAATGGCCCGACGCCCAATGCGATGGCTAATTATTTTATCTAATCCATCAAAAGCCCCGCCGCAGACAAACAGAATATTCTTTGTATTGATCTGTACGAGAGGTTGTTCGGGATGTTTGCGGCCACCCTTTGGAGGAACCCCTGAAACCGTACCTTCGAGAATCTTGAGCAACTCTTGTTGCACGCCTTCCCCAGATACATCACGGGTTATAGATGGATTGCCGGATTTGCGGGCGATTTTATCGACTTCGTCAATAAAAAGAATACCCCTTTCAGCCTGGCCGACATCGTAATCGGCGGCCTGTAAAATGCGCACCAGGATATTTTCAACATCCTCTCCCACGTAGCCAGCCTCAGTCAGCACTGTGGCATCTACTATGGCAAATGGAACCTTTAGAATCCTTGCCATAGTTTCGGCTAGCAGCGTTTTTCCCGTGCCCGTAGGACCAATAAGCAAGATATTGCTCTTACTAAGCTCGACGTCAGAGATTGCTGAGTAAACTCGTTTGTAATGGTTGTAAACTGCAACAGAAAGGGCCTTTTTTGCCCTCTCCTGACCAATGATATGTTCATCTAACTGGACTTTTATCTCAGCGGGCTTTGGCAGAGGAGCACCATTTAGATTCGGTTCTTCTTTATTTTCCTCCTCCAAAACTTCGTTACAAAGGCCCACACACTCGCTACAAATGTGAACAGAGGGCCCCTGAATTATGTTTTCGACCTGGGAGACGCTTTTCCCACAGAAGGAACAACTAATGGAATTTCGCGGCTTCTTTAGCATAAGTACAGGTCATTCCTTTCAGCGGCAAAGAAAATACTAAGCAGCGTTTTCCTCACCTTTGTTGTCTTGGGATTCACCAGAACCAGCTTCCTGCGCCACTTCCTTTGAATCTTCTGAACTTTGGGCTGGAGTATCGGTATCTACATCTTCCTCCCCGGCCGGGTTAATCGCCTTGCCGGCGGGAATTTTATCGTTATCGTTCCCGTCCTCCGAATTTTCCTCACCCTCTGCCTCTTTGGACTTCATCACGTTGACTGCCTGAAAACCCTTGGCCGTCTTGGTGACCATGAATTCGACCTCTTCATCCTGGGCAATGCTTCTATCCCATGATGAGATATCGCGCCAGTGGACAAATACGTCAACTCCCCCTTCGGTTGAAATAAATCCGTAGCCTTTATCGTTATTAAACCACTTCACAACCCCCTTAGTCCAGCTGTTTTCGGATAGGGGCGCATCGTTCTCCGAGGCCGTTTCAGCGGTGGTGGTTGCCCTTTTCCCGCTTTCAAATTCGAGCACGCGAGCGCGCAGTAACTGCTTTAGATCTTCCTTGCCATTGAGGGCTTCAACCATCCATTCGAAGCCGGTAACTAAACCTATTACATAGGAACTATCCTGTCCGTACAGTTTTCTGGCCTGCGCTATTCTCTTGGCAATATCTTGAATCAGATCATCGTCAACAATTAGTGAAACCCCCAATGGATTTGACCTCCTTACTTATATTTTCACATAGTTTATCGGCACATCGATCTTTTTGTATAAGCCTTTCGGGCTACCTACAACTGCGCTTTGTACCGCTTGATCCCCTGATTTATGGCTTGCACACTTACTTTAATTATGCCCGTCATCGGCACGGCGATCAGCATTCCCAAAAGTCCCATCAGCTCTCCTCCAGCAAGCACCACGAAAAGCACGGTCAGAGGATGCAGGTCGACGCTTTTGGCCAGCACGATAGGCTGAATCAAAATATTATCGATCAACTGAATAATTACAAAAATTACCAACACTTGCCCGACCATGCCAAATCCACCTCCAGTAGCCAAAGCTACTATGGATGAGGATACAATGCCGATAACCGGACCGAGGAATGGGATCATATTGGCAACCCCGGCAAGTAACCCTAATGGCAATGCATAGGGCAAACCAACGAGCATAAGCCCACTTACAGAGAGGGTGCCTACAATAGTAGTGGCCAGGATCAAACCGCGGAGATAGCCACCAATCTGGCCATTAATCTGATGGATTAAATTCAGACAAAGTTCAAAATAGGCATTAGGTACAAATTCGATCAAACTACGGGTTAAGTGCTTGCCTTCCTTTAGCAATAAAAAAGCGATAAAAGGGACTAATGCGGCAATTGTTATACCGGAGAAGACACCTCCGAGGACCCCACCAGTGCCACCTAGTAGCTTCTCGGCCAAAAACCCACCCTTCTCCCTAATGAAATCGGCTATGTTGAACCCACCTGCAATAGCTTTGAGCCAGGAAACACTGTTGAGCCACTTTTTGACCTCATCACTCAGACGAGTGATCATACTTGGTCCAGCACGGCCAAAATCGATGCCGCGTTTTGAAAAAAGGATAGATTCGACCTGGATAGAGTCATCGTATACCCCTTCTGCCCAGAAAGGGGTATCACTTCCTTTTTCGCCCTGAGAAGAAAAGTTTCCCCGCAACCGCAACTCAAACTGCGGCAAAGCTGGACTTTCAAAAAGCAGCTTAGCCTCCTTGGGTTTGGTATTCGGCGGTGCAAAGCGGATCTTCAATACTCGTTGTTGTTGGGGATACAAGACTAGGGGCAAGTTGGGCGGATCAACCAGGTAAAAGGGAGTTGAGTTGTTGGCTACCCAGCCAATTGTTTCAATTTTTATATCCTCAAAACCTTGATTGACTAGGGAAATTTCGCGATCAACCTTTTCCCGCACGAGAAACTGCTCACTGAGTTCAAACATCTCAGCGGTCAATTTAGTACCCGCCTTAAAAGCACCCAATACCAATGCGCTGAATACAAGGATAAATATGATTAAGATACTGAGCACCCTGTTCAAGCCCCGCCCTTCCAGGCGGTCCACTAGCGGAGCCAGTATATAGGCAAGCACAAAGGCGAGCGCAAAGGGTAGTAGAGTGCCTTTTATTTCCAGGATGAACCAGATGAATACCCCAAGTCCGACCAGCACCCCAAAAAACTTAATCTGTCGCCCGAATACAGATGGCTTTTCCTGTTCCATTCTAGGGACTCTAAGATTTAGATTTTCACGTTA
>CAXFTV010000038.1:0-4220 GCA_964005845.1 uncultured bacterium | reverse complement strand
CGCTCCCACGGCTCCGGACGTGCAAAAAGTCAAACTCTCCCTGGCGCGAATCTACGCCCAGATCGGCTATTACGAACGGGCCATTCCCATCTTTCGAGAACTGGCTGACGATCCCACTCCCGTGGCCGCCGCCCAGTTTGAAGTAGCCCAGGCCTTCGAAAAAAAGGGCCAGCCGCATCTGGCCCAGCGCGAATACATGGTTTTTTTGGAGAGATTTCCCGCTCATTTCAACGCCCAGAAGGCCCGCAACCGCATCGAATACCTCAATGAGTTTACCGTAGTCGATCCCACCGGTCTGAACCGGGTTTATCAGCAGGCTCAGATCGACGCCCTCAGCGGCACGCCGCGCGAGATCGTTTTACTGGAACTGGCCCGGGCTCTGTACGAACACCACGACATCGAAAATTCGACCCGCCTCTTCGAAACTTATGTAGCCTCGTATCCCGACCGGCCCTATCTCTCCCAGGCGCAGTTTTACCTGGCGCAAAGCCTGTTCAAGCTGGCGCGCCAGCGCCAGCTTGAAGGGCACCCCGAAGAGGCCGATTCGCTGCGCCAACTGGCGCTGCAGGAGCACCGCATTCTGGCGGCCCGCGAGGCAGTGGACGAGTGGTCCCAGAAGGCCCGAATCCGGCTCCTCGAAACCGAGGCTGCAGCCGGCCCCGACTCGCTGCGCTACCGGCTTCTCAAAGAGGGTTTTACCGCTTTTCTAAAAGACTACCCGGACGCCCACAACCGCGACCTGGCCCTGCTGCGATTGGGAGACGCCCGGAACCACCTGGGACGGACCGAACCAGCCGAACTGGACACCGCTTTACAGACTTACCGCCGCCTGCGCTCGCAATTTCCCCAGAGCCCATTCTCCGCCCAGGCACTTTTTGGCATGGGACTTTGCTACGGCCGCAAGGGCCAAATCCAGGCGGCGGCCGATTCCCTACGGCGCGTCCTGCGGGACTATCCGGGCAGTTCGCTCTCAGCCCAGGTCCTGTTCGAACTGGGCCAGCTCCTGCTCCTGCAGAACCAGCTGGGCGCGGCTAGAGCGCGTTTTCAGGAACTGTTGCTGGCCTATCCCGCCTTTCCGCAACGCCGCGCCGTCCAATTGCAACTGGCCGATACCCACTACCAGCTCGGGGAATATCCCCGGGCCATCACTCTTTACCAGCAATGGCTCGAGGGCCGGGAAGGCGAGGATACGGACGGCCACGTCCGCCGACGGCTGGCCGCTTCCTACCACCGCCACGGCGAGTTTGCCGCAGCCCTGGACCTCTACGGGCAACTGCTGGGCCAGACCCCGGGCACGGCCGGCCTGGACAGCGTCTACTTTGCCCGCGCAATCCTCCTTGCCAAACTGCACCGAGAGGAAGAGGCTGCGCGCCAGTTTCTGCAGGTGCGAGACGAGTTCGAGACCAGTGCTTTGGCCCCACAGGCGGCCCAGCGTGCTGGCCACCTGCTATTTGCTCTGGAGCACTACGACCGCGCCTATCAGGTTTACCAGCCGTTGCTGGCCACAACCGACGACTCGCTGACCTACGGCCAGGCGGTGCTCTCGCTGTTTCGCCTGCAACGGCTCAAGGAGGCGCGCAAAGCTGTCTCTGCCTTTGCCGAGCGCTTTGACAAAGACGCGATCTGGCCCCAGCGCTTTCGCCTTGAAGAAGGTTTGTACCATCTGGGGCGGAAACAGTACGAAAAGGGACTCAAACAATTCCGCAAAGTCGAAGAACGAGGAGGCGAATGGACCGATGACGGAGCCTACTATGGAGCCCTGGCATTGTGGGAGCAGAATCGGCTCGCCCCCAGCGAAGAGTCCGCGGCCCGCGCCCTGGATGCCCAAACCCGCTTCATCCGCAATCACCCGAAAAGCCCCTTCGTCTCCCAGGTCCGCATGCGTCTGGGTAACTACTACTACGACCTGAAGCAGGCTTTGATGGCAGCTGGCAACTACAAAGCCGTGGTCAATGGCGCGGCTCCACCCGAGCAAAAGCGGGAAGCCATCTGGAAACTGGTGGAAAGCTACCGCGCTGCCAATGAACACGATGAAGCCCACCGCACGGTCGACCAGCTGCTGCGGGAATTTCCCGATCACCCCAATGCCCGGGAAGCACAACTAGCCATCGGCGCTATCCTGCGGGACAAAGGCCAGGATGTCCGGGCCATAGCACACCTTGAAAAAGTGCTCGAATGGGCTCAGGGGAATCAGAAGGCCGAAGCACTTCTTTACATGGGCGAGTCCTACCAGAATATGGGCGATTACAGGAAGGCCATAAGCACCTATTACAAAGTTAGCTACTTTGGCGCGGATGCTTCCGCTACCCACATTGTCGCAGCCGACTACCGGAGGGCACAGTGCCATGAAATCCTGCGCGAAATCGACACCGCCATCGGCGTTTACGAACGCATCATCCGCCGCGAAGGGAGTAGCAGCAGTATCGCCGCTATTGCCCAGGAGCGCATTGATGAATTGCGCCGGAGGGCAAACTGAAGGAGGGATTTTATATGGATGCCAGCTTCTTGCGCAACGTCTCTTTGTTCGAGAGTTTAACTGACGAAGAGCTCGAAGCCCTCGCTCAAATGACCATTACCCGCACTTTTTCCAAAGATAATGTCATCATCCTGGCCGAAGAGGAAGGGGATGCCCTTTTCATCATCGAAAAAGGGCAGGTGAAGGTCAGCATCGTCAGTGAAGATGGACGCGAAGTCATCCTGTCCATGCTGGGAGATGGTGCCGTTTTTGGCGAACTCTCTCTGCTAGATGGCAAACCGCGTTCGGCCAATGTCATTGCCACTGAGGACACGAATCTGGTCATGCTGCGACGCCAGGATTTTTTGCAACTGGTCTTCAAAGTCCCCCAGATCGCCATAGCTCTGCTGGCCGAATTGGCTTCGCGACTGCGCCGCACCGATCGCCAGATCGAAGGTCTGGCCCTGCTCGACGTGACCAGCCGAATTTCTGAAACTTTGCTGCAACTGGCCAGCGACCAAGGCGTCGAAACCGAGACCGGGGTACTCATCCAAAACCGCCCCACGCACCAGGAACTGGCCAATATGTCAGGCACCACCCGCGAAACCGTTTCGCGGGTGCTCAAACGGTTGGAGACCCAGGGCTATATCAATTGCAAGGGACGCACCATCTCGATTATGAGAGAAGAAAACTGGATCAGAGCAAACGCGACTTAGACCGGCTATGAGGCACAGAAAAACCCGCATCCTTCTATTCTCCCGCGACCCTGGTCTGGTAGATATCTTCAAAACCACCCTGGAGAGCAGCTATTCTATATTAGAAGTGCGGGAAGCCGAACTGTTGAAACCCCTGCTGGAACGCAAGGCCGGGCTGGTAGCGGTGGATCTTAGCCTGCCGGGCTCCCTCCTGGAGGAAGGCGCCAACACCCTGGCCGACTACGAGGAAATACCCGTGCTGGTACTGGGTCGGACCACTGCGGAGTCCTGGGACCGGATTTCTCGCGGCGGACCGCTCGAAGCAATGCTCGATCCGAACACTTCCCCCCAGGACTTGCGCGTCCAGGTGGAAGAACTGCTGGAGAAGGGCCGCTTTCTCCAGGGCCAGATCCTGGTCGGCAATTCCCGCCTCATGCGCGAATTGCGTCAGAAGATTCTCCTGGTCGCCCCCACTCCCATGACGGTTTTGCTCAGCGGCGAAAGCGGCACCGGCAAAGAGGTGGTCGCCAGTGCCCTGCACCGCTACAGCGCGCGCCGGGAGGGACCCTTCATTCAGATCAACTGCGGCGCCATTCACGAAAATCTGATTGAGAGCGAACTCTTCGGACACGAGAAGGGTGCTTTCACCGATGCCAGAAATAGACGTCTGGGGATCTTCGAAGAGGCCGGCGGAGGCACCGTCTTCCTGGACGAAATAGGTGAAATGGCCCTGAGCGCCCAGGTTCGCCTGTTGCGCGTCCTGGAACGGCACGAAATCACCCGCGTGGGCGGCAACACCGCCATTCCCGTAGATATCCGCGTCGTCGCCGCCAGCAACAAGGATCTCCAGCAGGCCGTGGGCCAGGGCGAATTTCGCCTGGATCTCTACTACCGGCTCAAAGTCGTGGAATGGACCGTCCCTCCCCTGCGCCAGCGCCCGGAGGACATCGCCCCGCTGATCCAGCACTTTGTCGACGAGCTGGCGCAGAAAAATCAGGTGCGTTTCGAAGGACTTTCGCCGACGGCTCTGGATCTGCTCCAGGAGTACGACTGGCCCGGCAATGTGCGCG
>CAXFTV010000037.1:0-6842 GCA_964005845.1 uncultured bacterium | reverse complement strand
GCGATACTCCGAGTGAAGAAATGTATATTCTCCTATCGGGCGAATTGGCTGTGGTGACAGTCGAGGGCTTGAAGGTCGCAACAGTTTTGCCAGTAACTACGGTTGGGGAGATGGGGTTGATTACCGGGCAGATGCGTTCGGCGACAGTGGAAGTGAGCAAGAGCAGTAAGATATTATCCATCAGCAAAGCCCAGTTCGAACGGATGTTGCGGGAAGATCTTGTCATGCAGGTCAAGATCTTCCGCAATATAATAGATATACTTGCCGGCAAACTCACCAGTGACAATATGCGGCTGCGGGATTATCAAATAGATAAGCGCAGTAGCGAAGATAGTATTGCCCTGCTCGAACGGCAGTTCGAGACGGAGGAGCAACGCCTGGCATTTGCCATGGAGTTGGCCCTTGGCGCCGGGGATGTTTCTGCCGCCGAAATCGAATTGCATCTCGATGAAAAATTAAAGAGCACGGTTCAATCTGTGCTGGTCGAGAAAGGATTAGCTTAATCAAGTCAATGAGAGTATATACACAGCTGAATGCTCCCCGGCGCTACAAAATACCTGGCATTGTCAAAAACGCCAAGGCCTGGCGCTCCAGGAGGGATATCGTAAGGGGGCTAATTTAAATGGGCCTCCTGGCTCCACTTCTGGCCCCGTGCGATTCTTTCGCGTAAAATCTCTATCAGCGCTTGCAACCTCCTTCCCCGACAAATCCTCCGGTTACCGATGATTTAGGGCGCGAGATTTTTAAGCCGGATTATATTTATGGTGCTTGGATTTCCCTGCGAATGGGCTTGAACTCTATATCTATCGCATGGTCTATGGACACCTTGCGGGGACTTTGGGCGGGTTATTGCACCGGTCGTCTCAGCGACGACTTGATCATGCGCCTGGTTGATGTAATTCTGGCCCCTTCCAGTATTCTGCTGACTAGGGCCCTGGTGGCACTTATCGGTCCCGGCAAAGTCCTTAGAGTTGTAATGGTGCTACAATAAGTGCCTCTGTGCTTTCAATTTTCGAAATGGCTTATATCGAAGGGGTGTGGGCATGGGGGGCAGGGATGCGCGCATCTTCAGTAACAGGGTGTTGCCAAATGGTTTGGCGGCTCTGGTACACTTCAGTCTGAGCACCGCCATTCTCACTGCCAGCGGCTGCGGCTTGGTAGGGTGGGTGGGGTAGCTTTCCGACCCCTGAGTGGGGTGTGATGTTAAGCGGAGGGTGGCGAAATCCTGCCCGAGGCGCCCTTGGGTGGTGAGGGGACCAGGAGTGGCTTTATTTGCCCTTGTACTTGGCTTGAATCTTTTGGGTGATGGACTTGGAGATGCGCGTGATACCAGGCGTGGGGTTAGCCTGAGAAGCGGATCGAATGATTATGCGAAAACACTGGCTAAGCCTCATTTGTGCTTGCTCTTTGTTATGGCTGCAATCGGGATGTGCGGGACCATTGCAATGGCGTGCTACTAATTCCCTCTCTGCGGTGGAAAACCGGCAAAAATCGGCAATGCAATATTTTGTCCAGGCCAAAGTTTTTGAGGCTCAGGGCAATTACTACGGGGCCATCGTGGCCTTGCGCAATGCCGCTGATCTCGATCCGACATCGCCGACCATTTTCTCACGCCTGGCCTGGGATTACCATGAAATCCGGGACCATCAAATGGCTGTGGTATTTGCCCGCAAGGCCCTGAAAATCGATCCAGAACTTCCGGAATTGCGTTATCTCCTCTTCCGCTTGTTACGTCTTAACGGCGATCAAGTCGGGGCGATCAGGGCACTTGAAGAGCTGTTGGCAATAGAGCCGGACTACTGGAGGCTTTACTTCCAATTGGCCCAGCTGTACAGGGGCAGTGGTCAGGCAGGGCGCATCCAGCCCTTGTTCAAGAAGGCACTGGAACGTCCGGATGCACCCGTGGAAGTCAAGGTGAATATCGCCGACATATTTGCTCATAGCAATCGGCCGGATGAAGCCAGAGTCATTTATAAAGAGGTTCTGGAGAAGCATCCCGATGCGGAAGATGCCTGGTTGGGACTGGCCGATTTACTGCAGGGCAGCGGAGATAGAGCTGGAGCAATTCAATACTATATACAAGCTGCCAGATATATACCGGAAAGTTCTATTGTCTATCTCGAATTGGCCCGTCTGCTCAACGAGGGCGATGAGTTTGAGAAGATTCTCTATAGCGAAGAGTTGGAATTTCTCTATCGGCTTGGCAAAGCCCTTTCCGACGTGGGTAAATACGACCAGGCAGCCCAGGTATTTGAACACATTGTCGGCTTGCGCCCAACTAGCGCAGAGGAATGGCTGGGGCTGGCCAATTACTACATTGCAAGGGATAATTACGAACGGTCCAATGAAATCCTCAGTCAGGCAGCTGCAGCTATGCCGGATAGTAGCTCCATATTTCTTTTCTGGGGACTGTCCATGGAACGCGCCGGACAATTTGAAAAAGCCATCCAGATCTACCGCCAGGGGGTGGAGAGCAATCCTGCAGATACCGAACTCTACTGGAACTGGGGCTATGCTCTGGAACAACAAAAGGAGTGGACTCAGGCGATTCAGGTGTACCGTCAGGGATTGCGGATAAATCCTCCTGATCCGGAGCTGCTCATTCGCTGGGGTATCGTGTTGGGGCAGCAGAACAAGTGGGGGGAAGCCATAGAGCACTACCGCCGGGCTGCGGATCTGGGTTTTGCCAGCCGCGATGTCTTTTTGCACTGGGGAATTGCACTGGAAAAACTCGAACGGTGGGACGAGGCCATAGAGACCTTAGACAAGGCCAGGGCAATCGATGAGACAGATACCCACGTGCTATTTTACCTGGGTATGTGCTACGACCAGGCGGCGAAAAAAATTGCTACAGGTGACTATTGGGAAAATGCTATTGAAATATTCAAGAAATTGCTAGAACTCGATCCCTACGATGCCTATGCCTTAAATTATCTTGGCTATATGTACGCGGATAATGGCGTCCACCTGGAGGAGGCCGTAGATCTGCTGTTGCGCGCTGTTGCCCTTAAGCCCGATAACAGCGCATTCCTCGACAGCCTGGGGTGGGCTTTTTTCCGTCTGGGGGATTTGAAGCGCGCCAAAGACTATCTCGACAAAGCCCTTGAATTACTAGATGGAAGCGAAGTCGAAGAAAAAGTAGTCATTCTAGATCATGCCGGCGATGTTGCGCTGGCCTTGGGGCGCCGGGCTGAAGCACGGGCCCATTGGCAAGAGGTTTTGGAACTAATGCCGGGAAACGAAGATGTTAAGGGCAAATTGGACCTGACCCAAAATCCATAAACAGGAAACTAGTGCCGAATGTCAACAAGGCTCTTGCGGCGGGGAGGTGTGGTACCCAGAGCAATCGATCTATTGCAGCGAATTACTCCCTCGGTAAATTTCCCCTGGCTTTTGGGACTTGCGCTGTTGCTTGGGGGGTGTGCAACGCAGCGACCTTTACAGCGGCAGGACTGGAACCATCAAGAGGGGGTCGAGGCGCTTCTGGAGCTTGCGGCGGCTGATTTGCAGCAGCTGAGGGATCTCAAGGCAGAGGCCAGAATTACCTACCAGCAGGCTGGCCAGAAGAATAGCGGTACGGCTGTGATTCTATTTAAAAACCCGGATCTGTTGAAACTCGAGGTGCGGGGTCCCCTCTACAGCCACGTTTTTACCGCCCTGCTACAGGCGGATTCACTGACGATATTTAATGGTGAAGGGGCCTGGAAGGGGGCTGCCCAGGGTTCCCTTTTGTGGCGACTTACGGAAATTGATTTCGGCAGTTATGATCTCAAATACGTTTTGCTGGGCCTGGTCGAACCAGGCCGCATCGATTCGCAGCGCCCCCCCGAATATCCCCGGGCCGACCGGGTTATAGTGCCCCTGCTTGGAGGTGCGTATTTGCGTCGGCTCTGGATCGATGTATATCGCGGATTTATAAGCCGGGAAGAAATAACCTTTGCAGCTGGCAATTTGCCGCTGTTCCGCGAGTTAAAAGACTATCGGGATATAGCTGGTATCTATTTGCCGCGTCTGGTTAAGATTCGCCAGGGACAGGTAAATCTCGTTCTGGAGTACCAGAGTTATTTGGCAAATGGGGGCATTCCAGACGAGCATTTTACCAGGGATATTCCTCTGGAACGATTGCAGCGGGTAAAATAGTTCCCCCCAACAATAAGCTCCCTATCTCTTAGCTGCCATTCTCTTTGAGGACCGCTTTGCGAGATTGGTGGTGCATGAGCCGGAGCCAGCGGCTCATGGTTCGCAGGTCGGTTCCCGGTTTTATGGCGTGAATGATTTTCAACCATTGAGAAAATATTGCCGCGTTTTGCCCTTTGGCCGGGGGGAGTTTTTGCGGTTCTGGGATATAGAGCCGGCGGGCGTCGTCCGTATAGATCCAGGCTTGTTGGCCGCTGGATATATCGTGCAGATAGAAGCGGCCACTTTGCCAGGAGGTGCTGCTGGTGTAGACGGCAATGCGTTTGCCCCAGAGAATGAATTGATCCTCAAAATTCAAAGGATAGAGTCCCACCCGGGGGCTATGGTAGCGCTCGGGGTCGAAGCGCAGAACCAGATCGTACACGAAAGAGGTATCTATAGCCGGATCTGGCACGATACTGGCTTTGATGAAAATTTGCAAGAATGCTTCTTCCCCGGGGCCGGCAAGGACCCTTTTCAGGTTTTGTTCGGCCAGGGCAATCTCTTCGGGTTTCAAATGCGGGTCGGTTGCTTCCTGAGCGCTCACGATAGTCGCCAGGGGAAGAGCAAGCAGAAGAAAGTCGATCAACCGGCGCATGCGGATCAGTTCAGTCGGCAAAAGCAGCGTCGAAGGCGACCTCGGAAGGTTTGAAGTCGACTTGCTTGACAAAGTTACAGGCTTCGGTAGCGCCGTGCTCCCGGTCCATGCCGCTGTCTTCCCACTCCACGGAGAGCGGTCCCTGGTAGTTTATGCGGTTCAGGGCACGGATAATTTCCTCGAAGGCGATATTGCCGCGGCCCAGAGAGCGGAAGTCCCAGTAGCGCCGGCGATCGCCGAAGTCGACATGGCCACCAAAAATGCCGGCTTCGGTCGGCACCGAAGACCAGCCCACGTCTTTCATGTGAACGTGGAAGATGCGGTCGGCGAAGCGGTAGATGAACTCGACGTAGTCGACGCCCTGATAACCGAGATGGCTAGGGTCGTAGTTGAAACCAAAGGCCGGATGGCCGTCAAGGGCCTGGATGGCGCGTGCAGCTGAAGAAATGTCGAAGGCGATCTCGGTGGGATGTACTTCCAGGGCGAACTTGATGCCCAGGGCATGAAATTCATCCAGGATGGGTTTCCACCGGCGGGCAAAATCGGCAAAACCCTCGTCGATCATTTCTGGGGGAACTGGGGGAAATGAATAGAGCAGGTGCCAGATGGGGCTCCCGGTGAATCCATTGACTACGTCGACTCCCAGCTCTTTGGCCGCCCGTCCAGTAGCGATCAGTTCGGCGGCAGCGCGCTGTCTTACCCCTTCGGGATCGCCATCTCCCCAAATGTAGTCGGGAAGGATGGCTTGGTGGCGGGCGTCGATGTTATCACAAACCGCCTGGCCGACCAGGTGGGCGGAGATAGAAAAAAGCTGCAGGTTGTATTTTTCTAGCAATTCGCGTTTGGCAGCGCAGTAGTTCTCATCGGCTTTATCGACTTCGAAATGGTCGCCCCAGCAGGCGAGTTCAAGGCCATCGTAGCCGAAGGAGCGAGCCTTCTGGCACATGGTTTCGCTGTCGAGATCGGCCCACTGGCCCGTGAACAGGGTAACAGGTCGAGACATTTTTTTGCTCCTTTTTCTAAGGCGAAGTAGGTGTTAATGGAAAGGGGACCACCGACGAGTGTCCGGCTAATACAAAAATATATAAGCTGGATGGAGGAATGATGTCAATAGGTCGGTTTCGGTTCAGGGCTGGGTGGACTTTTCACGCCGTAGATCGACATCAAAAATTTTGATAAAGCGCCCGTTAAATTCGCCAATCAGTTCTACAATGCCGTCGTTGTCGAGATCCATTATTGCCATGCGCTGGCCAAAAGGTTGGGGAGATTGCCACTCGAGGTCGTGGTAGCGGGCATCGAAGACATAACCGGTGTTCAGCACGATCTCGTCGGTTCCGTCCCCGTCTACGTCTCCGACGAGTAAATCTGTGGCGTCCATATTGGCCTGATCGCTGCCCCACTCTTCGAATTGATGATGGGTATCGTAAATGACCAGCCGCCCGTCGGCGCAAAATATGAGCTCTGGTTGCTCGTCCTCATCGATATTTTTGATAATCATGGAGGTGATTTGCTCGTATTCGTTGGGTGGATTACTCCATTGGGTAGTATAGGTCTCAAGATTCAGGTAGTGCAGGCGCCCCTTCTGCGTAAAGATGATAAGGTCTTCTATATCATCGTCGTTTATATCGGCTGCGAAGAGGCCGCCGATGGCGCTCTCGAAATATTCGCTGGTCCACACTTCCTCAAAGGCATCGGAACGCTTTTCATAGACGTGCAGGAAACCGCGCAAATCGCCAATAATGAGACGCGTTGGGGCATCGTCTTCGGCCGGCAGGAGGACGGCGTTATCAAAGCTGTCGATGGCTCTACTGTCGCCGATCAGGCGCGCCAAATCGGTTTCCGAGGCATCAATCCGGGTTGGGTTGAGTGCGAGGGTGAGCATTAATAGAAAGCTTATTAGCGAAGGGCATATCATGGGGTTTATTCCTCCCTGAGGGTGGCGCGGGCAGCGGCATAGACCGACTGGATTGGCACGTTTTTCTGGCGTGCCAGCTGGGCGCAGTCCTCGTATTCTGGGGCCAGCCGCTGAAGATTTTCGAAGGTACATATTTTTACCCGAACTGGGCCG
>CAXFTV010000036.1:0-4519 GCA_964005845.1 uncultured bacterium | reverse complement strand
GACCATTAGCCTGCGGGCCACCGACCCGGAAGGCAACAGTGCCGCGGGATTGGTCCAGGTGCGGGTAGTAAATCTGGATGCGACTGCGCCGAATTTGCAGCTGCAAATAAGGGGAAATGAGATCTTTGCCGAATTTCTTAGCTTTGCAATCTATAGCGATGAAATCCTCAGCGAAAGCCCCCTGATGCAGCTCAACGGCCAGCAACTAGATGTGGAAGACAGGGGCGATCACTACGTTGCCGGCTATACGGTCATTGAGGAGGGCACTGTCCAGATTGCGGTTTCGGGTACAGATAGGGCCGGTAATACTGGGACCGTCCTATTAGAGGTGAGCCTGGGGAAAATAGCTGGAGTCGGGGGCACCGTATCGAGTCCCGATCAGGGCGTGAAGATGAATGTTTCCGCTCTGGGAGGCGGGGGGCATCTCGGCTTGGTTTATGCCACCAGGGTTGGGGCGTCGGGGCAAAGGGGTTACCATTTGGAGTTGCTGGGAGGGATTCCCGGAGAAAGTAAAGTCGACATAGTTTTTGCCTATGATTTCAATGCCAATTTGCTGGACGATCCGGTAATTCAGCGCTGGGATGAAAATCTTTCAGAGTGGGAAGATTTGAACACCTATGCCAAAGTGGAGCAGGGCCTGCTCTTCACAACTGCGGCAAAGCTGGGGGTGTTCAGGATTGGGCCGGCGGCCCTAACGGGTCCCATGGCGGCGCAGGATTTGCGTGTTTTTCCCAATCCCTTCAATGCCGCGGCATCAATTGGCTATTATGTCGAAGAGGCCGGAGCGGTGCGGGTCGAGGTTTTTGATTTGCGCGGCAAGCAAGTCTGCACCCTGGTAGATCGCTTCCAGAGGAGCGGGCCGTGGACGGCTATTTGGCAGGGTGTGGATAATGAGGGCAAGGCTGTGGCCAGCGGGGTCTACCTATTTGTTGTAGATACCCCGACTCAACGCAGGGCCAGGAAGATGACCCTCTTGCGTTGAAATGTGTGTTGGCAGTGCGCAGGGGTGGAACGGGGTTTGCTGAACAGCAGGAATAAAAGGGCGCAGGAGAAAAACTTGCGCTAGAGCCAGGGCAAAAAAGTTGAGATCAGCGCAGTATTTGGTCCTGGTCCAGCGAGCCGCCCCAAAGTGTAGTAGGACATAGTGGGGAGGGGTGCGCGGGGGAATTTGTTTCTTGCCCGGGGAAGTATTTTTTCAGATTCAGGTCCTAACTGAGAATAAAGACCGCATGTTCAGATGTCTAATTACATTGCTTTTACTGGTGCCAATAGGACTGAGCGCTGAGCAAACGAGCGTGGAGGTCCTGCCGTCGGAGTTGAGTCGGATACCTGGACGAGAATTGGGGATGCCCTACTGGCAACAACTGGCCATAACGCTGGGCCACGACGATGTGCCGGGTGATTCGACCATTGTCGTAGTCATGCCAAAGGGCGTGGTCGCTTGGGATGGCAACGGCGATGGGCGCCTGGAAGATGAAATCCGCGTGGTATACGCCGCAGTGGGAGATGAAACGCCGGGTTTTTTCATTTCCCAGGCTTCCAATGCAGACACGATTGTGGTCAGTAGCGGCAAGGAAGCTGCCGCCGGGGGGGTGATATATCTGCAGTTTCCCGTCCTGGCTCTTGAGCAGCAGCAATTGTTGGAACTTCTGGAACCAGTACTAGATGCCGAATTTCCCGATTTGATAAGGTCGCCTTATCAACAAATAAGCTTCGGGGATGCGCGCGAAGACACCATCAGCCCGGGCCCCGAGTTGACCATAGTCAGCAAAAACATAATTGAACTTCAGGGTTCGATGAATACCGTTGTTCTGGGCGGGAGTCTGGCTGCAGGGCAGGATACCTCGACAACTCCCTCGGGCCTTATCTACCCGGACGAAGCCGAAGTCGTGGTCCTGGAACTGCCGGATTTGATTTTTGATGGGGGGGTGAGCAGCACCAGCAATTTAGTACTGTTCGGCGATAGAGACGACGCCAATGACATGAACTATCGGTTTTTCTTTTCCCCCGATCCGGCCTTGCTTTCCGTTAGTGAAAATAATGCTCTTGAGGTTCTCGATGAAGATGGGCGTGCTTACCTGGAACGGGAGGGGCAGGGGCGCCGGGTACGGCTGCTGACGCGGGATTTGCCAGAGGGGACCTACTACCTTTATGCAACCTCCAATGTCACGGGTGAAATTCCCCTAGTGCGGAGCCGTCCCCTGCAGGTCCGGCACCAGCCTCTGGTCGAATACGTCGGGCCCATCGAGGCAGAAATCACCCTGGATACGGGAGGGCTTTACGATCTCGAGGGCAGGGCCAATGGACGGGGCCAGCAGCGCGCCGAAATAGAGTTCGCCGTGCTGGATTACGACGATAGTGCTGAAGTACACCTGTTCTATAGCGACAACCCAGGTATAGGGAAAGAAAATATCGTGTTGACCAACGCAGGTACGATAGCGTCCTTGCTGGGCGCGAACCCTGCTACTCCTGCCGGTGGGTTAACTGAGGACGAACAGAAATTTACCTGGGATATCCGGCAACCCGAATTAGTGCCTGCAGGTTCCTACTATATCTATGGAGTGGCAGGAGATGGAAAAGAACATCATTTGAAACGCAGTGAGAATCTGGTTCACGTGCTGCATTCCCCCTCTCTATATTTGGATGCCCTGGTGGACGGACTCCACTCCCCGGCAGATACGATCCACACGGGAGGCCTACGCCCCCAGCGCTTTCTCAGCTTTACCTGGGGACGCAGTGGGTCGCAGGGTGACGAGGATCTAGACGGGGATGCTAGCATTTCCCTGTACTATAGCACGGTGCCCGCCACCATCCCGGCCGCCCCCGATAGTTTTATGATACCCGGAGGCAGAGATCAGCTGATGAGTCAGATAGATTCGACCACGCATCTGATTGCCACTGGAATTCGGGAAGATCCGGATCGGCGCATCGACAATCAGTACGTATGGGATCTGTGGGATTTGGAGAGAGAAGGGAAGCACATTCCCGAGGCGGGCGAAGTTTATTATGTGTACGGCTTGATCGAGGACGATGTCGGAGGCTGGTTGGCGCAACTGAACAGAGGGCGGCTGAACGATGGCGGAGCTGCAATAGTATTCGACCACGCACCGACCCTGCGGCCGCTACAGCCGGTAGCGGATATTAAACTGGGACCAGGGAGTACTGCCACGGCGTCCTGGGATGATATGGATCTGGATGATGATGCCGCGATCCGGGTTCTGCTTAGCCGCGAAGACCACGGCAATCTAAGCGTTTATTCGACGGTGGTTTCGGGTACCGCCTTCGTTGTCAATTCGGCCGATGGCAGGGCCCAGCCAGAAGTCGATCCGGCATTTGATTTGAGTGAAGATAGCCAAAGTGATTCCTACGACTTGAGCATCGGGCATCTGCAGCATCCCCTCAGCGGGTCTGCAGGTCTTGAGGATGGGATATACCATCTCTATATGGCAATTGAAGAGGGGGAGGTGTTTGGAGAGCACACCAGGGCCTGGCGTGCTCCGGGTAAAGTAGTGGTGGAGGATGTAGATGGGACGGGAAGCGAAGGACAATTTCGACTCGTCCCCGAAGTTTTCGCGATGGGTATAAAGGGCATGCGGCAGGGATTCGAACTGCGGGTCGACGCCGCTGGGGATAGCGTGGACCTGGTAGTCGCCAGTTTGCGTCTGGACACTCAGTTTTTTCAGGTGGTGGATCAGGATTTGGGAAGGGTGGGCATTCAACCTTTCAAGGCGGGGCCCGACTTCGATGATGCCAAGCTGGTAGTCAACGAATTTGTAGCTGCAGATGACAACATGGTTTCGCTGGCTCTGGGTTATCTGGATCCGGCTGGAATTTACGGTCTCGAAAGTCGTAGTTCACTGGTAGAGCTGGAGTTGATTTCCCTTGACCGCGAAGGGGCAGTGAGCATCGAACTGGATACGGGGGAAGAAAGCCAGCACCTTACCCGCCTGGAGCACCGGGGCGCAGTGGTGGGCATAGCCGAGACCGGACCCCTATCTACAGGTACGCTGCTGAGCGGGCGGAACATCGCTGGAAATCTCATCCTAGAGGGTCGCAGTAGCATGGCCGCAGAGGTGGACTTTTCGCTGCGCCCTTGGGCCAGTTATGAGGTGCTCCAGGATAGCGCATTTGCCGCCGTCAACGATGTCAATGAAGAGCGAGAAGGGGTGCAGGTATTATTGCAGGAAAGCGGTGACTTTGTCCTGCAGCAGGTACCGGCGGGGCGGTTGGACCTGTACGTCCACCTGGATGGTTTCCTGGGCGCCTGGGCACCGGGTCTGGAAATTTCGCCGGCGCAGGATCTGGATAACGTGCGGCCAACGAGCACGGGCGATCCAGCCGACAGTCTAATGTTGGGCGGCGATGTCGCCGGCTACACCGACCTCGAAGGAAGGACGCAACCCGATAACGAAGTGACCTTGGCCGATTGGGACTACGTTGCATCTCTCTTTGGCCGGACCATCGCGGCTGAAAGCGATAGCAGTCGTGCCGATATCAATGGCGATGGTGAGATCGGTTT
>CAXFTV010000035.1:0-6090 GCA_964005845.1 uncultured bacterium | reverse complement strand
CCGCTCCTCTTTGCCTATGGAGAAGAACTCCTCGTCTTCTAGTGCCGGCTGGAAAGCAAACCCCACCAGCCCGCCCAACCCCTCGGCTTGGGCGGCCAGGCGCCACCGCATCCAAACCCGCACCCGCTGCGAAGCCGAGGCTTAAATGGCAGAATAAACTGGAGAGCGGACTTGGGATTTCCTATACTCTAAGGCCATACCCGGGGGCGGGCTAAAGCATTTTGTTATGTCTCTATTGCAATCCAGGCACAGACCTTGACAATTGCGTGCTGAAAGCCCCGGGGAATAATAAATAGCTCTTAGAGCAGAGCCCGATATTCCACTATTTTATGCGAATTTTTTATACGGCATACGGGCCTGCCGAAAAAATCAGGTCTAAAATAAAAATGAATATCCATGAGATCGGTTCCAGTTCGGCGGCAATTTAAGCAGCACAGAACGGACATGCCACGTCCCTGGCCCGCGGCCATCCTGATCTCCCTCATCAGCCTGTCCAGCGCCGCGGCGGCGTTGACCGTCTTCCGCCTGGGCGGCGCCGACCAACCGCCTCCCCAGTTAGAAGTCCCCTTCGATTTTGTGCCGCTGTCCTGGGCCGACTTCGTCGACCCGCACGGCAGCAGCGCCCAGGATCTTAACCTCACCGGAAATTTCATCGCCCCCCTGGACATCAAACCGCAGACGAACCTGGCCTTAAGCCTCAGAGAAGGGACCGGGCTGACCTACCTGTGGTTTGGCGACTGGCGCGAAATCAACAATAACGACCGCGCCTTTTTCCTGTACAACATGATCGACAGCGACCCCGCTACCGTGTTCTGGGAAAGGCGAGACATGGTTGTGATGCTCGACTTCGGCAGGCTATTACACCTGCGGCGCCTGCGCTTTACCACGCCCGAGAAAGATGGCCACTTCGTGCCGGCCTACACTGTCGGCCACAACGACGGAGACCACCTCAAAGACGGCCACCGACCGCATATTCCGAGACACCTCGGCCGGCAGCAATACGATGAGTTCTTCGATTTTGAACTCATCGAGCAAGGCCGCGGTCGCGGCGACGTCGATCTGCAATTCTCCCCCATACGCACCCGGCGCCTGCTCCTCGAAATCTCGTCGCCCTCACAGCGCTGGGAAATCGGCGAAGTCGAAGTCTACGGCACCGGAGTGGTACCCCATACCCGCTACCTATCCAAGGTGATCGACCTGGAGCGGCCCCTCGTTCTCGGCCAACTGAGCTGGGCCGGCGCGCAGGGCGACGGCGCGGACATCGAACTGCGATGGCGCCACGGCGACGACGACGATCCCAACCAGTACTGGCGCCGCACTTTTCGGGGCGACGAGCAGGTGCCTTTCTCCACCACCGGGGAACCGCTGAGCCGCACTCAGTACGAGCAACTCGAACCGGGGGCGCGCGGCGACATCCGCGCCGACGCCACCAACTGGCAATCGTGGAGCGTGCCCGTCGACTTCGACGCGGGGACCAGCGCATCTATTGCCGACCGGCCGCGGCAGTTCGCGCAAGTCGAAGTTCTCTTTACCTCGAGCATGGACCAGGGTGGCCAACTCGACTTTGTGCAATTTGCCGCCTCGGCGCCACTCGTTTCCCGGGCCGTCGCCGAAATCGAACCCAACCGGGCCACGGCCGGAGAAGCGACCGCGTTCGTCTACAAACTGAAACCGCAGTTGGAACCGGAAGACCGCGGCTTCGATTCGCTTGCCATCCAAACGCCAGCCAGGGTGCTGAGCGTCGACCCGGTCGGCCGCATCGACGGCCGCGAGGTGCCGCTCGTCACCGAGATAAACGCCTCCGGCTTCGGCGTCCAGATACCGCACTTTGGACCGCAGCAGACCGGGGAACTCATCGAAATCGCCTTTCGGGCCAAAGTGTTCGCATACGCCACCCCCTTTCTCGCCCGCCTCATCGACAGCACCGCTCCTTTTGAAATCGCCCAACCGGCGCTGGAAGGCAATGCCGACGAAGGCAATGAGAGCAGGACCGTGCGGGTGTCGCTGAATACCCTTCCCCGGCGAGCGCTCGGCTCGCTGCGGCTGTCTGCAAGCGTTCTAACGCCCAACGGCGACGGCGCCAACGATGTCGTGCGCATAGAGTACGAAGTGCTGAACCTCACCGAGCGTACGCCCGTCAAAATTGAAATCTACGACCTGGCGGGCCGGCGCGTAGCCGGCGTCGACACCGGCAGCGCAACCAGCGGCGCGCACAGTGCATGGTGGGACGGATCCGGCCCCAATGGCGACCTGCTGGCACCGGGGGTATACCTGCTACAGCTCGAAATCGCCAGCGACACCCGCATGCACCGCACCCAGCGCCTGTTGGCGCTGGCGTATTAGACAGCTTATAAAAACCCGCGCCGAGCTGCCGCTGCCCGGGCGAACCAGCAGAAGCTCGGCGCGCCATTTGACCCATCTGGCTAAAAGGCCTTTTATAATTCCGTAATTTCCTCCGGAGACACCTTCTTGTCTGGCGCGTCTGTACACCGCACCGTTTCGACCTGGGCCGAGTTATCCAAGCTCTGGGATGGCCCCCTGAACTTCCTGATGACAGGCGAGTGCGTCCCTTTCGAATTCGAGATGCCCTCTATCGATCAGGTCATCGACGAAATCAGACGCGACCCGGATGCCCGCATCGTCCCCGGTACTGGAGGAGACAAACTCAACCTGAGCGATATCTCCGAGGAATTCAGGAAGAGGTCCATCGAAGACGCCCTCGAGTCCGGGTTTCAGATGTCCCACTTCAAGCTGCCAAACTTCTACGGCCCGGGACAGCTGCTGCACCGTTTTGAGGAAAAAGTCATGGACCCCTGGCGCGAAAGGCTGGCCAGTGCGGGCTTCACCTGGACGCGCTGCTACCCGATCGTCTTCATCAGCGGTCCTGGATGCGGGACCAACTACCACGTGGACAGATCCCATGTGATCGCATGGCAGCGCCACGGCGTAAAGCGCTTTGTCGGCTTGAAAGATCCGCTGCGATGGGTATCCTTCGCAGATCGCATGCTCCCGGGAGGCGAGATAGTGCGCCATCCGGACCTCTCCGAAGCGGACGAATTGGCCTGCGAAATGCATCCTGGAGATGTGCTATGGAATGCGCTCCTGACGCCTCACTGGGTCGAAGCGACCGACCACGCGACCTACAGCTTCAACCTCTCCCACGGCGGCCTGCGGCTGCAGGGTAAACTCTGTCCCTTTGAGCAGGAGCTGGAGGATTACAAGGCCAGGCGGGAGGGAACGGAACTAAGATAGTCCCGGCACCCCCTCCTCTACTTCTCACCACGAGCAAACCAGCGCACCGCGCCGAGTTGTAAGGCGCTGCGGCAAAAATAAGAGCCAAAGGAGGAGACGATGCAGAGTCCGGCACAGAAGGCGATCGTTATCGGTATGGATGGCGCGGCTATGGAACTGGTGCAGAATATGGTGGACTGGGGCCATATGCCCAATCTCGAAAAACTCATGCAGAGGGGGGTCAAAAGGCCGATGATCGGCGTCTTCCCGACCCTGACGCCACCCGGTTGGACCGCAACTTCGACCGGGGCCTGGCCGGGAACGCACCAGGTCATGGACTTCAATATCCGCAAACTAGGGGGGCGTCTGGACGAGACGGTCTGGGGGATCAATACCGGTCTTTCGCAGGCCGAGTATCTGTGGAATACCTGCGAACGGGCCGGCAAAAAGCCGCTTCTGGTCAAGTGGGAGATGTCCTGGCCGCCGACGGTGGAGACGGGAATCCAGGTCGAGGGGACGGGCCCGGGGGTATCGAATGTGCACCAGATCGCCGGGTATCACCTCTTCGTCGGTGGGCGCTGGGCACCGCGGCCGATCGGGGGACCGCGCGACCCCGAAACGCTCGATCCGAGCGCCCTGCAGAAAGTCAGCAGCGTCGATCCCGTAGAGATCGATCCGGCTGCGGAGTGGGCCCATCTGCCCGACTCGGCGCTGCCGCCGAAGGAGGTGGTGTTGACGATCGAGCCCCTGCGGCGTGGACGGTCCGATATGCACCCGGGCCAGGCGGGCGTGGGCAAACCTTTCTTCGGCCTGCTCTACGACTCCGCAGGGGCCGGCTACGACCGGGTGCTGATCTGTCGCAGCCGCGATGCGAGCGACCCGGTGGCGGCGCTGGCGGTGGGCCAGTGGACCGAGTGGTGGAAAGATGCTTTCGAGGTCGATGGTCAGACCCTCGAGGGCTATCTGCGGATGAAATTGGTCAGCCTGAGCCCGGAAGGCGATGTATTCGAACTCTTTGTACCGCAGATTTGGCCCGCGACCGGCTATACCCGGCCCGAAGATGTGGCCCGGGAGATCGATGAAAAAGTCGGCAACTTTTTGCAGAACCCGGGTCGGGATGCTCTGGGCACCGTCGATGACGCGACGTATTTCGAGCTTTTGGAATTCCACCACCAGCGCCTGGCCGACGTGGCCCAGTATCTGACCCAGAGTCGCACCTGGGATCTGCTCTTTATCGAAACCCACGCTTCCGATTACACCAGTCATTTCTTTCTCTCGCAGGCCGACGAGTGCAGCGGTGCCGACGAGCATACACTGGCGCGCTGTCGGGCCGGGGTGGTCGCGACCTATGCCTCGATCGATCGGATGATCGGCCGCGTCGTCGACCTGGCCGACGAAGATACGGTAATCGCGGTCGTCGCCGACCACGGCGGCACTCCGAACCAGCACCAGCCGGTGGATATCTCGGCGGTGCTGGAGGAGGCGGGCTTTCTGGTCTACGCCGATGCGGCCCGGAAAGAAATCGACTGGAGCCGGACCACGGCGGCCAATGTGGGTCTGGTACACATTTTCATAAATCTCAAGGGACGCGAACCCACCGGCATAGTCGAACCGGACGATTACCAGCAGACGCAGTTGGATATCATCGAGGCCCTCCACGCCTATCGCGAGCCCGCAACGGGTCGCTGCCCCTTCGCATTGGCACTGACGCGGGCAGACGCGGAGATGGTCAATTTGTGGAGCGAGCTGGTCGGAGACGTGGTCTACGCGCTCAGGCCCGAATACGATGGCGCACACGGCAAGCAGTTGCCCACCGCCAAGTTGGGGATCGGGGGGCAGCATTGCACCTTCGTGATGGCCGGGGCCGGAGTGAAGAAGGGGTTGGCGCTCAAGGGCCAGGTCCGGGCGGTGGACCTGGCGCCGACTCTGTGCTACCTGCTGGGGATGCCGATGCCGGAAAACGTCGAGGGCGGCGTGGTCTACGAGGCACTGGAAAAGATGGATTGGCATTTGGGCTGAAAAGGCATTTTCAACCTCTTTGGCAGATAGGCCTGCACATTCGACAGGCCCGAATCTATGCCCTGACCCTTTTGTCTTTCTCGCTCGGAGTGGTCGGATTTGAATCGCCGGCCCCAGGTTTTGCGCCTCGCGGGTGCTGTGCGATATATCGGGGCGCTCGATGGAGATGGATGATGAGAGACGCACTTGAACTGGTCCGGCGCGACGTATTGCTGGGCAATCCAGGCCGCTACGGCATTGCGGACGAGCAACTGCACTTTCCCTACCTGTACGAATCCGCCAGGGGCCACTGGTATATGACCTATCGCGAAGGCCCCCATCTCGAAAAGCGCTTCGGGCCGGGCAACCGGGTCCAGTGCGTGCAATCGCGCGACGGCGGCCGGAGCTGGTTGCCCTGGATGGGACTTGCCCCCGAGCAGTGGCTGTACCAGCTATTTATCACGCGCTTGCGCGACGGCAGCCTGATCAGCTACCGCTGCCGCATGGAGCAATTGCAGCGGCAGCCGGACGGCCGCCTCGAGGGTGTGAGCATCATGCTGCGCTCGCGCGACGAGGGGCACACCTGGAGCCGCAGCGAGGCGCGGGTCGAAAATATGCCCTTCACCCTGGGCCCACAGCTGGTCTCGCTGTGGGGGCACGCCATCGAACTGCCGGACGGGGATTTGCTGTGGGCGTGCTTCAGTCGCGAAGGCCAGACCATTTCCGGCATCGTGCGCTCTAAAGACGGGGGCCAGAGCTTCCAGTGGGTCGCCGACGCGTGCAGCGACGATGCGGTGGGAGAGCGCCGCGAGCTGGGGCTGGTGCGGCTCCCATCGGGCCAATTGTACGGGCTGGTGCGCT
>CAXFTV010000034.1:0-4191 GCA_964005845.1 uncultured bacterium | reverse complement strand
GGTTGTGGTATGGATTCCAATGAGACCCTGGTGCAGATAAAACAGGAGAAGCGGGAAGTACAGGAGCATGCCCCGGTTCATTTCATCGATGTAGCGGGCGAGGTCGGCCTGGATTATGTCAATGTATCGGGATCGCTAGAACAGCCCAGGTATATCCTCGAGACCCAGTCTGCCGGAGCGAGTTTTCTGGACTACGATGGGGACGGCTTCCTGGACCTGTTCGCGGTCAATGGCACGCGCCTCGAGGGGGCCGTCGAGGGGTCGACGAATCGTCTTTTTCACAACGAGCCGGGTCGGGATGGGCGTGTTTTCCGCGAGGTTACCCGGGCGGCCGGCCTGGACCAGGGTGGCTGGGGCATGGGCTGTGCCGTGGGCGATTACGACAGCGACGGGGATGTAGATATCTATGTGACCTACTGGGGCCCCAACCGGCTTTACCGCAATGAGGGGGATGGCAGTTTTGTCGAGGTGGGCGCGGCGGCCGGTCTGGCGGATTCGAGCTGGAGTTCGAGTGCGGCTTTTGGCGATCTGGACGGGGACGGCTTCCTGGATCTCTACGTGACCAACTATCTTGAATTCGATCTGGAAAATCCGCCCGGGGACGGGCAGCTGGGTCAATACAAGGGCATAGCGGTATTTTACGGTCCCAAGGGGGTAGCGGCACAGCCGGATAGGCTCTATCGCAACAAGGGCGATGGCACCTTCGCCGACGTGAGCGCGGCTACTGGGGTGAGTCTTTTGCGGCATCCGGCCCTGGGGGTAGTTTTCGGCGATTACGATGTGGATGGGGATCTGGATGTATACGTGGCCAACGACTCGGACCCCAATTTGCTCTTTCGCAACGAGGGCGACTGGCGCTTTGCCGAGGTGGGTGCCCTGGCTGGCGTTTCCCACACCGAGGACGGCCGCACCCAGGCGGGCATGGGGGTGCACAGCGGCGATTACGACAACGATGGGGACCTGGACCTGTTCGTGACCAATTTTGAAGATGATGTCAACACCCTGTACCGGAATCAGGGGGAGGGGCTCTTTGCCGATGCCACCTACCAGGCCGGCCTGGGGGGTATTGCGCGGCCCTATCTGGGCTGGGGCACGGGTTTTTTCGATTATGACAACGATGGCTGGCTGGATTTGTTCGTCGCCAATGGGCATCTCTATCCGCAACTGGATCGCCATCCCTCGGGGATAAAATACAGTCAGCGCAATCTGCTTTACCACAACGAAGGGGGCCGTTTTGTCGAGGTCGGTTTTAAAGCGGGTCCGGGCTGGCACATTGCCAAGGTGAGTCGGGCGGCGGCCCTGGGCGATTACGACAACGACGGCGACGTGGATGTGTTCGTGGCCAACCTCAACGACGTGCCGAGTCTGTTGCGCAACGAAGGGGGCAATCGCAATAACTGGCTGGGCCTTGAACTGGTGGGTGTTGGCAGCAATACGGAGGCGATTGGTGCCCGGGTGGAGGTGCGCGCCGGGGTTTTGCAGCAGGTGCGGGAAGTGCATCGGGGCTACGGGTTCCAAGCGCAGCACGATCCCCGCCTGGTATTTGGACTGGGGGACCGGCAGGCGGTGGACCGGGTGGAGATACGCTGGCCTTCGGGGCGGGTGCAGATACTCGAAGAGGTGCCCTTGAGGCGCTACCTCAAAATCCGCGAAGGCCACTCTGAGCTGGTGGTTGGCGCATCCGTGTCCAGGCCGCACGACCTGCGTCCTCCTGGTTTAGCCGAGGAGACCGGAACTGCTGCTTTCCCCACTATTGGACAGGAGGATTGGCAGGCACTGGACTACCTTCTGGCAGGTAGAGAGTTTTACCAGCAGGGACGCTATGGCGAGGCGCGATACGCTCTGGAGAAGGCTATCCAGTTAGAGCCCGACAGTCTGCAGATTCACGCCAACCTGGCAACCGTGCTCTTTGCCGGGATGGGGCGCTCGGAGGAGGCCATTCCGCTGCTCGAACACATTGTGCAGCAGCAGCCTGAGCGCGCTGGCGGCCACTTCATGCTAGCCAGGGTATATTTGAGCCTCGACCGCCTTGCCGAAGCCATAAGCGCTTTGAAAAGAGCCGCTACACTGTCGCCGCGATCCTGGCAGGTCCACAGCAGGCTGGGGCGGGCGTATGTGCGTGCCGATAGTCTGGATTTGGCTGCCCTGTCTTTGCAAGAGGCCTTAAAAGGGGCTCCATGGAAACCCGATTTGCACCAACAACTGGCGCGCGTGTACGAGAGATTGGGGAAGGTACGGGATGCCAGTTTAGAGCGGAAATTGTTCGAAGAGTTCTACCCACTTCAATTGCGGGTGGATCATTATCTGGAATTGGTAAAAATAGACCCGGACGATGCCGATGCCCGCGGCAATTTGGGTGCGGCATACGCTGCCCAGGGGCGCTTCGCCGAAGCCATTGGGGAATGGCGGCACGTTTTGCGCCTCGTCCCAAATCACCCCAGGGCGGCGAATTTGATTCGCCAGGCCCGCGGCAAATTGGGGCGGCCGGCCCAAAGCCAGCGCCGCAATCCAAGCAGATGATATTCAGCTTTGTTAAAAGTGGAAGAATTTTCTTGAAACTCATTCGCCGGCCGTATTTTTTTTTGTTGTGCATTGGGTCTGCCTTATATATTATTGAATATTTCCTAATAAATGGGAGCACCTGGAAGCTTTTAGGTGAAAAATTGCTCACTGAGCCGGCGCTGAACTAAGGTTTTACGGAAATCATTTGCTGGCTTCTGCGCTAATCTACTTCAAAGAAAGGAGGTTATGTATTCTTTACCCCCCACGAAGCCCGACTAGTTTTAGTTCGGTGCGATGGGGTGGGAATGAAGTGCTTTGCAGTTTTTTTTTTTAATCAAAACAATTTTAGGAAAGGGATTTTCAAATGGCTCGTTTAATTCTTACCCTAGCCCTGGTTCTCGTCGTGGGTTTCGGTAGCAATGTTTCCGCCCATTCTCCCGAAGGCTGGCTGGGATTTGCCTTCCAGTGGCCCGCTGGCCTCGAGCCCACGTTGGATGGCGCCCCCCCCCCCAACGAATGGAGTGTCATTCCCGAATTTTACTGGCAGGATACCTCCATGATGCCGGATACCAAGGAAGGTGCCGAGATGGATCTCTCCGACTGGTCGGCCAAGGCCGCAGTGAGTTGGAGCGAGGCAACCAATAGGTTCTATCTCTATTCCGAGGTCTTCGATGATTTCAGCGTAAAGGCCGATACCTGGCAGATCGTAGTGGACGCCGACCACAGCGGTGGCCGCTTCCAGGGTATTGAAGGCCTCGAGACCGATGAGGACAAAGAGAGATGGGGTGGTGCCCACGGTCAGCAGTACGAATTTTTCAACACTATCGGCGAAGGTACCACCGAGCAGTTCGTATGGGCCAAGGCCGACTGGCTCCGGGCCGAAGGTTTTACCGTTCCCGAGTATACTTTTGAAGGCGATGCCAACGGTGCCGGAACCACCTTTATGGAAATCCAGCTCACGCCCTGGGACGATATGAATTGGGAAGGTCCCGATGCTTCAATCATTCACGACCTGGTCGAGGGTGATGTCGTTGGTTTGGGTTACAACTGGATGGACTACGAAGATCCCGAAGCCAGCAATGGCGAGGCCTGGGAGAGCTTCTGGAACTTGACCGCCAATTCCCAGATGTTCTGGGATGCCAGTGCCATCAATGATTTCGAATTGGCGCCGGTCGACGATAGTGTTAATTTTCCCACCGCGGTCGAGGCCACGAGTTGGGGACGAATCAAGACTCGTTTCGTAGAGTAGATAACTTTCCTCAGTTTTGTCTTTCTCGTAGCAATCTGGCAACGAGTTTGTAAGACTGAATATGGGCAGGGGTGGAGATCTTTTGCCGCCCCTGCCCTCATTGATGTATCCGCCAAAATCTTCAGCAGAAGCATTGCCTTTTTCGGTCTTTAAGTTAAATGCTATGGGCCTCTTTTGCACTGCGCTCTTTTTTGTGCTCTTACCCGTTTTTAGCTGGGGGCTGACGATCTATCGCATTGGCGGTAAAGACATGCCCCCCCCGCTGGAAGAAGGCAAAGATGGGGTCCGCGTAGTGCAAATGAGTTGGGAGGAATTTGCCCGGGGTGCCGAGGGCCGGATGCAGAGCCTCGATCCCCGCAGTCTCGACGAGGGCAAGCTGGTGCCGATACTGATCAAACCCGAAGACAATATATCTCTTGGTGCCATAGATCGGGGTGGAG
>CAXFTV010000033.1:0-11442 GCA_964005845.1 uncultured bacterium | reverse complement strand
TTTGCAAAGGATTCCGGCGCTCCAGATAGGCAAAAAAGCCGTAACACTCGTAGGCGTTGACCAGGCGGATGGTACGCCGGGGCCGCGGCAGGGCTCCTTGGGCGATGAGCCCTTCGAGCACCTGGGCGATCTCCATGCACAGGGCCACGCCCGAGGCGTTGTCCACTGCGCCCGGCTCGGCGCTGTGGGCGATGGCCCACACCTCGTCCTGCGGATCGGCAGCGCCGCGCACCACGCCGCTGACCACGTCGTGGTTGCCGACGTATTCGCGCACATCCACCTTGGTGTGCAAAGTCAGGGTCCCGTGCTTGTGCAGCAGGCGGCGCAGCTTGCGGCCCTGGTTGTATGAAATGACCAGTCCCACCAGGCGCGTTTTGCTACTGAACATCGGCGCTTCGCCCCAGCCAAAGCGAATCCACTGGACCGCGTCGGGTAGGTGCGGCACGGGCTGGTCCGAGATGACGCCGCTGGCGCCTTTATCGCCCAAAATGCGCACGATATTGCGCGGGCTCAAATTGGTGAGCACGGTCTTGCCGACCAGCGCCCCGCGCGGCAATTTCTCCAATTCCTCTTGCGAATCGCAGACCACCAACTGGGTGCGCATGCCCTCCCTGGGCGTCGCCGAGGTCCACCCCACGGTATGCCAGGGGTTGTCTTTGTAATCCAACAGGCGCTGGCGCACTGGTTGCACGATATCCACCGTGGCCGCGTGCACGTCCTGCGCCTGGTCGATGATCCAGCGGCCCGAGTCGATCCAGCCGCCCGTCTGAATGGGGTCTACCTCGGCCTGGGCGCCGACGGCTTCGTAGTGGCTTAGCAGCGTCTTGGTGGTGTCGCGAAATTTATCAAAAGAATTCCATCGGTCCGTATCCCATACCGCCAGCACATCCTGCATCAGACGCTGGCCGCTGGTGGCTTGCATGATCTGCGGTAAAACTTCGCGGCAAAATTGATTCAGTGTGGGCGGCAAACGCACGCTCATCTCTCCCTCCTCGTTGTTTTGTATAATTTGCTGGAGTTCGCTGGCAGTGCGAAACGGGGCTTCAGCCCGAACAATCCGAAATTGCACTTAGGAGTTGAAACCGCGGGCGCATTCAGCATCATTTTCTACCTAAAATTCCCGCCGGATGATTGGGCTGGCAGGGAAAGCAATGTACTCGAATATCTCGACTCTAATTCAGGATTCGAGGAGGTCGTGTTGGCGAACGGGAATCACCTGGGCAATGGTGCGGAAATGGGCATCCTTGTGAGCGAGCACTGCATCGCCGCGATGGGCAATTGCTGCGATTAACAGATCGAGCAGGGGGACATTGTAGCCACCGTCGGCAAGAGTCCTGGCTTTCTGTTCTACCGTCGACCAGTCAGCCTCCAAAGTTTCTAGATGATGCAATCCCGAGAGGGCTTCTAGGATCTGGGGTGCCTCCGTCTTGCGCGCTCCGCGCAAGACTTCAGCCCGAACAGGGCCGCAGATTCCAAGAAAATCGGCGCCGAGCCAGTTCAACAACTGCGCCCGAACAGTTTGCTCCCCACGGGGACGAAAAAACTCGATCCAGCATGAGGTATCCGGCAGAATCAGCACTCCTCCATGGCCTCCAATTCATCATTTGCATAACGCAGATCCACCGCACCTGCCAGGTCGGCAAGTTTGCGTAGTTTCTGCGCCCGCAGATATTCTCGCAATGCCAGACGCACTGCCGCTGCTTTACTCTTTTCGTTAGTCGCGTCTTGCACTGCTTGAACCATTTCTGAGTTCAATGTGACTGTTGTTGCCATTTTTATTTTCCTGTTGATCTTTACTGGTATTTTTCAACAATAATATATTAAAATTCTGTTATATATTCAAAGAAAAATCAAACTTTCCGCTTTTCAGATCGCTCGCTGGATAAAAATCTCTGGGCGGCGGAGGTGATCGGCAACAAGTCCCCAAGGCCATTCTGGGAAACGCGCTTCTACTCCACGAGCGCTCGCGTGCCGCCGGCCACCCCGGCGAGGTAGCGAGCGCCGACTTACGACGCGTTTACAGAAAGGATTCCGCAGGCGACAGAAGGATAGCGCAACAATTTTTCTGTAAAGTGGCGCATTGCTCCATCCAGGGGTTGGTCGTCGGGCGTTCTCCTCGTTTAATCCAGGACTCCGATGGTCGGGCCGAAACTGTCCTGGTAGGCCTGCGCGTCGACCCGCGCGTCGATGAGGGTGGTGCGGTCGGCCTGCAGGGCCTCTTTTAGCTCGCGCTCGAATTCTTCGGGGGTGTCCACGGTCGCGCCGCGCAGACCGCATGCGGCGGCAATAGCGGCAAAGTCGACACCCTGGAGGTCGAGGCTGTATGCGGGCATGCGGCGCGATTTCTGGCGCGATTTCATGGTCCCCAGGGAGCGGTCGTTGATGATGATCAGCGGCACCGCTATGCCGGTGCGGCTAAAGACTTCCAGTTCGCCCAGGCGCATCAGCATACTGCCGTCGGCGCCGATGCCCACCATGGGAATATCGGGCCGGGCGAGTTTGGCGCCGAGGATGGCCGGCACGGTCAGCCCCATGGTGCGTCCGCCCGCGGTGCCCCAGTAGGTGCCCGGTCGCTCCACCGGCCACAGGCGTTCGAGCATGGTAATGTAGATGCCAGTCTCGGAAAACAGGAAACCCTCTGCCGGCATCAGTCCATGGGTTATTGCGATGATGTCCTGGGCCGCGAAGCGGGCCTGTCCGGGCCGTTTGAAGTGCTGCAGTATCTGCCGTCTGGTGGCCTCGGTCTGGGCGTCGGAGAAACCCTCTTGCACATGGTTAGAAAGGTGCTGGAGCGCCGCCTTGAGATCGCCATCTACCCGCACCTGGGGGGCGGATGACTGGGTTTCGTACTCGGGGCGGGCCACCAGTTCGCAGGTGGGTAGATCGCTGGCCCAGGGAACGTGTTCCATCATGGCATCGGCGCCGATCAACAGCGCGCCGTCGGCCTGGCGCATGATTTCGCTCTCGATGATATTGGGGACATAATTGCCCGTGAGTACCCCGACCCAGTGCGAGTGGGATTCGGGAAAGACGCCGCGGGCATCCATGTTGACCAGCACCGCGGCATTGATATTCTCGACCAGGGTCAGCAATTCGGCGGTAGCTCCGGCCCGGATCACATCGGCGCCGGCAATGACCAGGGGTTTTTCCAGTTTTTCCATGAACGCGGCGGCGGCGGCGAGCCGGGCCGCATCCGGTGGGGGGCTGGACGCCGGCGCGTGGGCGGCCAGCGGCTTGCCGCACTCGGCCACGCCCAAATCCGAGGGCAGGTTGAGCAAAACCGGGCCGGGCCGCCCGTCCGTGGCGCTGAATACCGCCTGCTGTACCGTGGCCGGGGCGTCTGCGGGATCCAGGGTGGCCTGGTACTTGACGAGTGTTCCGAAGAGTCCGGTGTGGTCGCAGTGCTGCACCATCTCCGCCTGGGTCACGGCGTTGGGCGAGGTCTCGCACAGGCAGACCACGGGGGCGCGTTCGAAATAGGCGTTGGCCGCCCCCCCTGCCAGGTTGCCGGCGCCGACGCCCTTCACCGCCAGGGCCAGTCCGGCGGTGTCCTGCACGAGGCCGTAATAAGCCGCCGCAATGCCGGCGGAGGATTCGTGCGCCACACTGATGAAGTCGAGGCCGAACTGGCGGCCGGCTTCCATCATGTCCAGCGGCGAGCCGCCGCCGGGCAGACCAAAGAAGTGCCGCAGACCGCGCTCCCGGGCCTCGGCTATGATCAGCTCTGCGAGTTTCATGGTGTTCTCCTTGGGTTAGCAGTTCTCTTAAAGTTTCCGGTGTCACCAAAGCGTGGCCGGCCGTGGGGCTTTTGAGGCGCTTGCTCCGGCCTGGCAACGGCGCTCCGCCCGGTTCTCCAGACCTTCGAGATGGTCGGCTATCCTGGCCATCAGCTGGTTTCTGTCCCGGCGCTACTCTGGATCGTCCCGCCGGGCGCAGACCTGCTCCCAGTTTTCGCAGCTTTCGCGCGCGCCACAGCCGCCGAAGGCCTGGAAGATGTTGGCTTGGGCTCATGCGCTGGTGGGGCTCGTCGGGATTTTGGCCGGGCGTACATTCACTTTTTGACCCGCTGAAGGCGCCGATTTTTCGCCCCCACTTTTAATCGAGCGGGTCTTCCGGCATCCAATTTTGTCTGCCAGTTGATAAGTCTAGGCACGCCATAATCCGGTGTCAACCGGGTTGCCGGGAGGAACGGGCGGCGGTATATTCTCGGAAAATTTTCACAGTGCGAGGGCAATATGAATGGCATGGTAGTCGCGCCGCAGCCGGTGGCGGCCGAAGAAGGCGTGCTGGCGCTGCGGCGCGGCGGCAACGCCGTGGACGCGGCGGTGACGGCCGCTCTGGTGCAGGGGGTGGTGGATCCGCTCAACTGCGGCATCGGGGGCCTGGGCGGGATGCAGATATATCGGGCCGAGTCGGGCGAGGGAATATTCGTGGATTTCTTTTCCGCCGTCGGGGCGCAGGCGACGCCGGATTTGTGGGTCGATCAGATCCTGGGACCGGCGGAGGATGGAGTGGGTTTTATCCTGCGCGGCGATCTGAACGAAATCGGCTATCAGTCCATCGGTACGCCGGCTACGGTGCGCGCCCTATCCGGGGCCCTGAGCCGCTACGGCACCTGGAGTTGGGCAGAGGCGCTGGCGCCGGCGATTGGCTGGGCCCGGAAGGGCTATCCCATCCCGGCGGAGCTGGCGCGCGACTGGCGCGTTCCCTATGCCGAGGGCCGCCCAGATGCGCGGGCGCGCTTTAATTGCACTCCGGATGCGGCGCGGATCTATACCCGGGGGGGCGAGTTGCTGGAGGAGGGCGATCTGCTGGTTAACGAGGATCTGGCCCGCTCGCTCGAAGAGCTGGCCAAAGAGGGCCCCGAAACATTTTATCGCGGCGGCATGGCCGCCCGCATCGCCGCCGACCTGGAGGCGCAGGGGGCCCTGGTCACCGCCGCCGACCTGGCCACCTACGAGGCCGATTTCACCACTCCCTTGCGGGGAAGCTACCGCGGCTATACCGTGCACGCGGCGCCGCCGCCTTTCGGCGGGATCACCCTGCTGCAGATCCTGAAAATCCTGGAGACCTACGACCTGGGCGCCATGGAACTCAACAGTGCCGCCTATATCCGCGTGGTCTCGCAGGCTATCAAGGCCGGGTTTGCCGATCGCAACCGCTTGGTCGGCGATCCGGCCTTTGTGGATGTGCCCGTGCAAGAGCTGCTCTCGGAGGAGCGCGCGCGCCAGTGGCGGGAGCGGATCGAAGCGGGCGAGTCCATCGATGCAGGCTTTGACCGCACCCGCAAGGAGAGCGGTACCACCCAGATGTCGGTGCTGGACGCGGCCGGCAACTGCGTCAGCCTGACCCACACCTGTGGGCTGTGTTCGGGGGTAGTGACGCCCGGGTTGGGTTTTCTCTACAACAACTACATGGTTGGCTTCGATCCGCTGCCGGGGGGGCCGAATTCGATTGCTCCGGGCAAAAAGCGGGTGACCGGTTCGGCGCCGACCTTGCTGTTCAAGGAAGGCAAACCTTTTATGGTGCTGGGGGCGCCGGGAGGTACCCGGATCGTGAGTGCGGTGCTGCAGACCATCCTCAATGTGGTGGATCACGGTCTCAGCGCCCTGGAAGCGGTTGCGGCGCCCCGCATCGACTGCCAGGGCGGTGCCGTCTACATTGAGGGCAAGGTGCCGCGGTGGGTGTGCGAGGAACTGGAAAAGAGCGGTCTGGAGATAGCGCGGGACACCGCTTCGTACGGTCCCTATCCGGCGCGCGCCGCCCGGGTCCACGCCATCGTGGCAGCGGCGGATAGGCTGCAGGGGGGCGCCGATCCGCGCGGTTACGGCGTCGCTTTAGCGGCCGGGTGAAGGCTTTGACTCAGGTGCCCTATGAGCGGCCAAGTTGCTCGATTTCCGCGGCGCTCAGGGCGCCGCGATAGAGCCGCAGATCGCAGAGGCTGCCGTGGAAATAATCGTGCTGGCCAAAGCCGATTTTGAGCGGCTCTTCATTGGTTAAATCGTACTGCGAAGGATCGAAGGTAGAGGAGGTGCCGACCTCTTTGCCGTCGATATAGAGTTTGAGCATGCCTCCTCTGCGCACCGCGGCCAGGTGCCTCCATCCAGGTTCGAGCTGGTGGCCGCAGGTAGCGCTGCGCCCCGCCTCCAGACAGAACACCTTGCCCGATGGCAAGGTGCCGTAGTAGAGCTTGCCCTGAAAGACCGCGCTGGACCAGGCGCGGCGGTATTTTACGTCCGGCGTCGTATCCAGCTGGCCGGTGCAGGTCCAGTGGTCCTCCCCATCATAGCGGTACACCTGGCCCAGCGGCAGGGTGCCGGCGTAGAGTTTGCCGTTGTAAACGCCCATGCCCATGACTTCCAACTCGTCGCCCAGTCTGCCTATATTCGTCCAGCTGCCATCTTTTTCCCAGCGAAAGACCGATGCTTCCGGCCAGGTTCCGACTACCATCTGGCCCTGGTAGACGGCCATGGAATAGACCTGGGTTACATTTTCCAGATTGGCGACGCGGGTCCAGCGGGTCCAGTCGTCGCCGCTTTCGAAGCGGATGACGCCGTTGCCGTTCTCGAGGACGTAGAGGTGGTCGCGAAAAACCCCGATGGTCATTGCGCGCATACCGTGGCTGCCGCAGTCGATCCAGTCGTTCTTGCCATCGTAGCGAAAGAGGCCCTGGGTGTAGAGAGGCAGGCCGTAGAGCTGGCCCTGGAATACATCGAGGGCGTGGATGGTATCGTGGCAGTATTCGGCGAAGCTGCCGCGCGCGCCACCTATTTTGCCGCAGTCCTCCCAGTGGTCGCCCGCATGGCAGAATAACCGTCCGCCTTCGTGCTCGTTCGGCGAGGGCGGCAGGGCCGATCCGAGCGGTTTGAGACGGCCGGTACCGGCGTAGAGCTTGCCCTTGAACGAGGCCAGGCTCATGACCGCATTTGCAACATCGGGAGCGCCGAGGTCGTGCCACTGTCCTCCGCCCTCGTAGCGGAAGACGTGCCCGGCTTCCCGCTCTCCCGTTTCGCAGGTGCCGGCGTAGAGGTGGCCCTGGTGCACTGCGAGCGCCATGGTGAACATCGCGTTGCCCGGCTGTCCGCAGTCGGTCCAGGCCGGATCGATGTGTCCATCGTCGATGCCAAAGTGGAGGTTTTGGTGGTTGGCCAGGCTGGTGCACACCGCCGAGTGGCGCAGGGCGCCAAAGGTAAAGCCCCGGCGCTGCCCGGGATCGAATTTTGTCGCGATATCGCCGATAGAATCGTCGACGTCGCTTTTGGTATGGACTTTGACGGACAGGGAAAAATCGTCCCGACCCAGTTGCAGGGAGGAGCTATGCGGCACCAGGATGCAACTCTCCCGGCCCGCAAAATGGGCGGCGCCTCCGGCTTTGCCGTCGGGGCCGGGGGCACTCAGATCGGCCCCCTGGTTGTGGCCGTGGTTGTCGTTGCCGGAGGTATCGGCCGTATCGCCGGCGAGTCGCCAGTGGCCGATGAGAGCGTTGGTCATAAGATTTCTTCCTCGGAAGTCGGTGATGCGGTCGAGGGCCTGTCCTCGCCGACGGCAAAGTAGTCCTGCAGATCTTTCAGCGTGTGTTCCGAGGTCTGCAGATCCTGCACGATGCAACCCCTTTCCAGAATGGCGATGCGCTGGCACACCTCGGTGACGTGGTTGAGGTCGTGGCTCGATACGATCAGGGTGATCTCCTCGCCCTGCTCCAGTTCCACCAGCGCATTTTTGAGGCGGATCTGGGTCGATGGGTCCAGATTGGCAAAGGGTTCGTCGAGCAGCAGCAGGCGCGGTTCGGGCAGCAGTGCGGCGACGATGCCGACCTTCTTCATATTGCCCTGCGACAGATCGCCGATATACTTGTTCTGCCCGAGGATTTCGTGGTTGAAAAAGGGCGCATAGCGCTCCAGGCGCTCGTCTACCTGGTCCCGCGTCAGGCCGTAGACTGCACCGGTGAAAGCAAAGTACTCTTCCGGCGTAAGGTAGTCGATGAGGAAGCCTTCGTCCAGGTAGGAGCCGGTATTTTTCTTCCAGGCCGCGCCTGCGGCCACATTTTCCCCGTCGATGGCGACCTGCCCCGCGCTCGCCTCGATCAGGTCCAGCACCAGGCGCAGGAAGGTGGTCTTGCCGGCGCCGTTGTTGCCGACAAGCCCCAGGCGCTCGCCCGCTTCGATGGTGAATGCGGGAATATCCAGTACTGTCGTCAGACCGTAGCGCTTGGCCAGGCCTTGGATTGCAATGCGCATATTAGCCCTTCCTTCCTCTGAAGCCGGCCCCCATGCGGTATTTGCGCCCTGCCAGACTTCGGGCGATGAGAGGGATCCACAATCGCCGTGCCAGAGCGCTGGCGAGGCCGAAGCCGCCGATGGCCAGAGCGCTGAGGAGCGCATCGGCCACCAGGTACTGGACCAGGATGGGCAGGACCATCAGCGGCAGGATGACAATGAAGTGGTGAATGGATGTGGCGTTCCAGTTGGCAAAGGAGCTTTGGCGCAGATTTATATGTTTGAAGTTCAGCGTTGCCAGCAGCAGGTAGAGTGCTGTCGTGAAGCCGAAATTGTAGAGAAAAAATGCCGCAAAGAGGGCGAAGCGATCGGGGGCGATGGTGGCGACGACGGGGCTTGTGAGGAGAAAAAGCACCAGGCAGGAGGCTTGCAGAAAGAGCAGCTTGGCCCGCACCATGGCGCGGAAATCGATAGGACGCACCAGGGTGCCATCGAAATAGCGGCTTTCCCAGCTGAACATGAACTGACCATAATTCAGCACCAGCCCGCCGCTGAGTAGCAGAAAGCCGAAAGGGGCCATGAATATTGCAATGTTTCCCTCGTAGGCGGGAGACAGGTAAGAGAAGCCCATGAGAACGAAAACGAGGCTCATGAACAGAACCTGGCGCGGCCGTTTATTGCGCCACATCAATTTGATCTCCAACTGGATCAAGTGGCCGATGGGGCCGTAGCGCGCCAGAAAGGCCAGATGCCGGTCTACCCCGTCCACGTTCCGGCTCTGCGCCCGGCCGGGATCGTCCAGAAATATGCTCTTGCTCAGGCCTTTGAAGACGCCGGCGTACAAGCCCGCCAGCGGCGCTGCCAGAGCCACTAAGAACAGGCCGCCTTCGCGGCCCAGCAAATGACCGAATAGATAACCCGAGAGCGCATCTGCATATTGCCAGGCCAATATTTTGTCCAGTGCCACCACTCCGGCCAGGCCAGCGGCGGCGGCGCCTCCCCACAGCAGCTTATGGCCGATGAGCAGGCGCAGGCCAATGACCAGGTAATTGGATCCGGCCAGCAGCAGCAGCACGCCGCTCAACCAGCTCAGTGCCGCTCCTGCCGGATAGGCCGGCAGCACATTTTTGAACCAGAAGGGCAGGGCGAAGAAAAGCGGGTAGATATTGTGGAAATTGCCCAGGGTCAGCAGCTGGAAAAAGTGGATCAGGCCGGGCCGCGAAATGGGCAGGTGCAGGTATGGGCGGGTGCGCACGCGGGGAAAGGTCTGGAGGAAGAAACGGCAGCAGAAAAGGATGGCGGCCAGGAGCAGCAAATTCTGGTTGGCGACTGCCATAAGGGCGATGTCGGGATAGATCTTTTTGATGATGATGTCGGCGAAGAACCCGATGGCCAGACAGTGCAGGATGATATAGGCGCCCAGCAGGTACGAGGCGATGCCAAGGCTCAAATTGGCGCCGGTCCAGGTGGTGCGGCGAAAAAGCGATTTCCAGTAATGGCGCAGCAGCGTTGCGTACATGGGGTCGGTTTTCCCAGCGCGGCCAGGAGGGCCGTCTGTGCAGGCTATTGGCAATGCCCCGCCGCCCGCATGCTGCGGCCAGGGGGCTCATTTAGTCCTCGCTAAGGCAAGAAACGTGCCGCTCGTCCCAAGTTGTCCTTTAAAAAATATTTAAATGAAATATAAATAATATCTTGTGCTATTCACAAGAAGTTTTTGAGCGCTGTATTTTAACTTTTTGAACTGACAATAAATTGGACGTATAAATCTATTAAAATAATTTAATTGTTATTATTTATTGTAATTTGAGTCAGGTAGCCTACATTTTGTCGGATATGACAAAATACAGGACAGGGCGAACAATCCGAACTTCGCTCAACTAAAAAGCCAGCTCAAAACGCGACCCGCCGGCTGTGATCTGGAGACTTTGCGAATGTTGGCGAAATGGACCGCAGGTACATGAACCCCGATGGCGAGAGCGATGCGCCAGGTCCTGCATTTAACGTGGGATATTAGAAGTATACTTTGTGCAGGAGGCGCACATTGCGTCCAGGCTCGGGCAGAATATCTTTGACCCGGTTGAGATGTTTGCGATATACGGCATTGGTGACATTTTCCAGCGTCAGCACAAAGGTGTGCAAGTACCCCCGCCAATGCCGGTAGTACTGTCCCGATATGTCCAATACTCTATAGCCATTGGTTGGACTTTCGAATAGACCGGTGCGCTGCTGGTCGGTGGCCAGGCGTAGAGCGATCGTGGAACGCAAGGCCTCTATGGGTTCGTAGTCCAGACTTATGCGCCCCTGAAGTGGGGGCAGGCGGGGCAGCGGCTCCTCCTCGCGTTCGGTGAGTCGACCACGCACATAACTGGTGGTGGCAAGGGCCTTTAGACGGCGCGTTATGTGCCAGTCTAGGGCCGCCTCCGCCCCATGCATGAGCACCTTTTCCCCCACCATCTGATAGAGCAATAAATCGGCGCGGCGGCGGCTGGGCTGGCCGCTGTTTTTGGGGAAGATGTAGCCGTCGATGGCATTGCGAAAGAGCGCCAGGTGGAGGTGCCCGCGCTCGTGGTGGTAGTCGACGAAGCCTTCCAAACCCAGCCCGCGTTCGCTGTCCAAGGCGCCATTGCCCACCTCGTAAGCATACGCCGCCAGATGCGGCCCTTCGGAGAATAGCTCTTCGATGCCGGGGGGGCGATAGGTGCACATCAAGGTCGTCCCTAGGGTCAGGCCTTGGCTGGCGCGGTAGTGCGCCGAAAGGCCACCGGAAAGGCCTGAAAAGTCGCGCCGCTGGATGCGTCCGACCGTGCGTGAATCCCGTGCTTGTCGGGGTTCGATGCGCCGCCCATCAAAGCGCAGAGCGGCGTTGAGCGCCCAGAGTTCGTGCTGCCACTCTTGGTAGGCAAAGAGCGCCCCGGCGTATTCCTCGGCTGGCGGCGTAAAGTTGAGGCCCGCGGCCGCGTAGTCCCGGTATTCGTACCACAGGCCGAAAGCGCCGTTTTCAAAAGGGCCCAGAGGATTGAGTCGGAACAGGACGCTGCTGTCATGGGTGATCACACCGAACTCCATGCCCAGGGCGCCACTGGCCTCGAATTCCCCGTGTCGATAGCGGGCGTAGGTATGGTGCATTTCCAGGCGTTTGACCCAGCCACCAGGGCCGTTGAGAACCTGGCCGCGCACCTCCAGGTGTTGTCGTGCCAAATTGATCGACACCCCCTGCGGGTGGCCT
>CAXFTV010000032.1:0-6651 GCA_964005845.1 uncultured bacterium | reverse complement strand
TGCAGATGGCGCTCTTCGACGCTGTCGGCAAGGCGCTCAACGTGCCGGTCCATCGCCTTCTCGGCACCCAGGTGCGCGAGTGGTGCCCGCTGTCCTGGTGGGGCATGGACATGCCGCCCCGGGACTGGGCGCGGCAGTGCGCCGACGCGGTCAAACAGGGCTATACCACGGCTAAACTCAAAGCCCGCACCTGGTACGATCTGCACGCCGCCATCCAGGCCATCCTGCGGGTGGTGCCGCCGCAATTCAAGCTGGACCTGGATTTCAACAACACCCTGGCCAATGCCGCCAGTGCGGTGGAATTCCTCGAAACTCTGGAAGAGTACGAACAGGTGGCCATGATCGAAAGTCCCATTCCCCAGGGAGACGTCGCCGGCAATCAGCACATCCGCCGCCACATCCGGCGGCCCGTGGCCATGCACTACGGCAGTCCGCCCATCGCCACTACCTTGAGCCAGGACGTGGCCGACGGTTTTGTCGTCTGCGCCGGAGCGCATGCCCTGCTGGAGCAGGCCATTGTCAGCAATATGGCCAACAAACCCTTCTGGCTGCAGCTGGTCGGCACCGGTATTACCACTACCTGGGCGGCGCACCTGGGCGCGGTGTGCAACCAGGCCCGCTGGCCGGCCATCACCTGTATGAATATCTGGAAGAGCCAGCTCATCAAAGAGAAGATCGAGCTGCGCGGCGGATTCTACCGCGTTCCGGATAAACCCGGTCTGGGGCTGGAGGTCGACCAGGCGGCGCTGAAGAAATACCGGGTGGACTACTCCTTTGTCGATTTGCCCCGACACGTGTACCGCTACGCCCGCGCCAGCGGCGAAGTAGTGTATTACGGTTGCAGTAAGCAGGATCTGGGGAATGTCTACCCCAACGACGCCATGCCGGTTTGCGAAGCCGGGTCGAATCTGGAGCCGGTGCCCGACGACGGCACTAAGAATTTCGAGGAGATCTACCAGGCGACGCGCGCTGGCCACACCCTGCACCGGCTGGAAAAAAAGCGCAAGAAATCGAGGCGCAGAAAATGAAAATCGCCGCCGTCCAGGTTTTTAATCTGGATGTTCCCTATACCTCCCTCGCCGACCAGCACCTGCCGTACTGGATTCCCGGCTGGCGCATCTTCCAGGTCTGCAAGATCACCCTCGACAACGGCGCGGTGGGCTGGGGTGAATCCGGTCTGCACACGACCCGCGTTCCCGCGGATATCAGCACGCGCCTGGTGGGCCGCGTTGCCGCCGAGTTGCTGTGGCAGGACGAACTGGGCATGGGCGTGCAGATGGCCCTTTTCGACGCCGTCGGCAAAGCACTCAATGTGCCGGTTCATCGCCTTTTGGGGACCCAGGTGCGCGCCTGGGTGCCGCTCTCCTGGTGGACCATAGACCTGGAACCCGACGAGTGGGCCGCCCAGTGTGCCGAGGCCGTCAAACAGGGCTATACCTCCGCCAAGCTCAAGGGCCGCACTGGCCACGATATACACGCTGGAATCCGCGCTATCCTCGAGGTGGTGCCGCCGCAATTCCGCCTGGACCTGGATTTCAATGGCTCCCTGATCAATGCCGCCCACGCGGTGGAATTCCTCAAAACCCTGGAGCAATACCAGCAGGTGGCCATGATCGAAACCCCGATTCCGCAGGCGGATGTGGCCGGCAACCAGCACATCCGCCGTCATCTCAAGCGGCCCGTGGCGATGCATCTGGGCGACCCGCCCTTTTCCACCGCCCTGAGTCAGGACGTGAGCGACGGTTTTATCATCGGCGGCGGTGCCAGCGCCGTGCGGGAACAGGCCACTTTGTGCAATGTGGCCAATAAACCCTTCTGGCTGCAGATGATCGGCGCCGGTCTCACCACCACCTGGGCGGCGCACCTGGGCGCCGTGCATTCCCAGGCTCGCTGGCCGGCAATTACCTGTTTGAATATCTGGAAAAGCACGCTCATCAAAGAGAAGATCGAGCTGCGCGGTGGTTTCCACCGCGTTCCGGACAAACCCGGTCTGGGTGTCGAGGTAGATCCAAAAGTGCTGAAAAAATACGCCGTGGACTATCTCCACGTGGAGCCGCCCCGGCATCTCTATCGCTACGCCCGCAGCAGTGGCGAAGTAGTGTATTACGGCTGCATCAACAAATCCCAGATGCACGGCGTCTACCGCAGCGATGCCATGCCGATCAGCGAGGCGGGCTCGAGCCTGGAACCGCTCCCCGACGACGGAAGCGAGCAGTTCGAAGCGCTCTACCAGGCCACGCGCGATGGCAATACCCTGCGTCGCGTCGAGCGAAAAAAGAACAAGAAAAGGAAAAAATGAAAGCCGTACTTTACCGCCAATTCGGCGCCCCCGAGGTATTGCGCTACGAGGAAGTAGCCGACCCCGAACCCGGACCCGGCGAGGTTCTGGTCAAGGTCCTGGCCGCGGCCATAGACTATATTCAGCTGCACATGCGGCGCGGCGGCAGCGGCCGCATCGGCTCGCCTCGGGAGAGTCGCTACGGGTTGGCCGAACCGCCCCATTTTCCCGGCGGTTCGGCCTGCGTCGAGGTCGTGGCCCGGGGGCCCGAGACCCGCGCTGTCGAGGTCGGCAGTCGCCACCTGCTCGGCGGCGTGCGGCCCGGATCCTACGCGGAACTGGGGCTGGTCGATGCTGAGCAAGTAGCGCCGCGCCCGGATGGACGTCCGGGGCCAAGCGCGTACCCATCCTCTTTCACCCCCGAACAGGCGGCCGGTTTCGGCTATGCTCCGGTGGCCTACCACACCCTGAAAGTCGCCGCCGCGCTGCAGCCGGGTGAGAGCGTCCTGATCCACGCGGCGGCGGGCGGCACCGGGGTGCTGGCAGTGCAACTGGCCAAAGCCGCGGGCGCCCGGGTTCTGGCCACGGCCGGCAGCCCGGAAAAGCTCGAACTGGTGCGCCAGCTGGGCGCCGATTTGACCGTCAACTACCAGTCCGAAGATTTTGTGGCGGCGGTTTTGCAGGCCACCGGGGGCCGCGGCGTAGATGTGGTGTGGGAATCGGTGGGCGGCGAGGTCTTCGCGCGCAGTCTGGACTGCATGGCGGAAAATGGCCGCATGGTCAGCTTCGGCTCCAACACCTTCACCGGCGCCGGCCAGGTGGATTTTGCGCCGTTCTGGGTCAAGAATCTGCAGCTGATCGGCTGGGGTGGCAGCAGCAATGCGGCGGCGCGCGCGCCCGAAATCATGGAGGAATTAAACGCCCTGGCGGCGGCTGAAAAGCTGCGGCCGGTGGTGCGTCACGTGTATCCCTTTGCAGAGGCGGCCGCCGCCCAGCGGCTGATCGAGGCGCGTCGCGCCATCGGCAAGGTGGTGCTGGTACCCTGATTTCAAGTCGGCTTTTGCGGGCCGGAAGCGGTGCAGTTGCTTGCTACTTCAGGGTATTTCGGGCAGTACCGATTTCACCTCCACACCCCCCTCCCGGGTCGACAGCGCCCGGGTTCCCGCTTCTACTACTGCCATTGCTCTAAGGCCGTCATTTTGGTCGACGGCAAAGGGCGCTCGGCGCTGACACTGGGCGACGAAATGATCCAGTTCAGCCCTATAGGCCGGCCCGAAGCGCTCGATGAACATCGGTACCTCGGCGCCGTAGTCCCGCATTTGAAAATGCCGCTTTTCCACCCCGCCGCCGCGTTTGTAGGCCTCCAGTTCGACCCGCAGCGGATCTGCCTGAAAAGCCCCCAGGTGGATCAGCCCATCCTCTCCGTAGACCCAGGTTTCGTTGCGGTACCCGGCCACGTGGTTGCGGCTCACCTGCACCTGGCCGAGCAGATTTCCGGGAAACCACATCTGTAAAAAGGCATCGTCCAGATCCTCCTGGACCGTGGTGATCCTGTGGTTGTAGAGCTGTGCCCCCAGGCCGCTCACCATTTCGGGCATCGCGCCCGTGAGCCAGATGGCCTCGTCGACGTTGTGCACCGCCATATCCTTCAGCAGTCCGGGGCTGCTGTAGCCCACGGGGGGGGGCACCGGGTCTTCGAGGACCGAGACGATCTTGAAGGGGGTGCCGATAAAACCCTGGTCCAGTAGGTTTTTGAGCTCTTGCAGGGGTTCGTCAAAGCGTCGCATAAACGCCAGCATGAGGGCCTCTTTGCGGTGTGCATCCGCGTCCAGGTAGGCGACAAATTCGCGGGCGCTCTGCAGCGAGTGGGTCAGGGGTTTTTCCAGCAGCACCCGCAAACCCGCGTCGATCAGGGTGCGCGCATCGTCGTAGTGATCCCGGGTGCGCGAGGCGATTACCGCGCCCGCGGCCATCCCGGCTGCCGCCAGCTCTTCGACCCCCGTGAAGGCGTGGATTATCGTCGCCTGACCTTCTTGCAATTGCCGCGCCACGCGCCGGGCCGTGTCCTGGTGCGGATCCACTACCGCCACCAGCTCGCAGTCGCCGCGCGCGCGGCCCACTTCCTGGATGTGTCGAGCATGGTACAGGCCGATGCGACCTACGCCCACGGCCGCCAGGGGGAGTTTAGCAGCCATAATTCACTCCTGCTCGAAGTAGTGGCCATAGAGTACCTGAAGCCGCTCTTTGACCTCGTCGCTAATCATTTCGGGGGCGGTGATGATGGCATGGCGGGCCGCGTGCAGACACTCGCAGTCGGACTCTGCGGGCAGAATCTCGGCCGCCTCCTGGACGATGGAGTTGGCCAGCTCGGCATTGGCCTTGAGCAGGGCCAGCACGGCTTCGATCGAAACGTCTTCCTCGCCTTCGTGCCAGCAGTCGTAGTCCGTGCCCATGGCCAGCATGGCGTAGCACATCTCGGCTTCGCGGGCCAGCTTGGCCTCGGGCAGGGCGGTCATGCCGATGATTGTGGCATCCACCTCGCGGCGGTAGAAGTGGGACTCGGCGCGGGTCGAAAACTGCGGTCCTTCCATGCAGATATAGGTGCCGCCCTGGTGCACGGTGGCATCTCTGCGCCGCGCGGCTGCGATTACGATCTGGCGCATTTCCTCGCAGAACGGGTCCGCAAAGCTCATATGACCGACGATGCCGTTGCCAAAAAACGTCGCCGGCCGGAACCCCCGGGTGCGATCGAAGATCTGGTCCGGGACGACCATATCGCCGGGGTGGATGTACTCCTGCATGATGCCCACGGCGCTGACGGCCATCACGTGGGTCACCGCCAGTTGTTTGAGGGCGTGGATATTGGCGCGCGCATTTACTTCTGTGGGCAGCAGGCGGTGACCGCGGCCGTGGCGCGGCAAAAACATCGCCGTGCGGCCTTTGATGCGGGTTTCGACGATCTTGTCCGAAGGGGCTCCGAAAGGCGTGTCCAGGTCGTGCTCCGCTACTACTTCGACTCCTTCCATCTGGTACACCCCCGAACCTCCGATGACGCCGAGCCGCACGCTTTTGATTGCATGTTCTGCCATTTTTCAATTCTCCCTGATTAGGATGATCCGCGTCAGTCTATATTTAGGGCATATCGATCGGAGGGTCAATCCGGCGCGAATTTTCTCTCGCTCGATCAACGCCGGGCGCTTGCACCTCATCGAGTTGGACCAGCAAGGCGCGCAGCCGGGGGCGCAGTGCGTCCGCTTCCGCCCGCCCGGTGAACTCCTCGTCCGAAAGTTTGTCTATCATGTCCTCCAGCCGCTGCCGCCCGCTCTCTTTTTCGGTGGCGGTAAAATGGTAGCGGCTGGTTTTTGCGCGTTTTAGCTTGACCTCGAAATGGGCTACCAGCCTCCAGGTAGTGGCAATGTAGGCCTCCGTGTCTTGGCTCAAACGCGAGGCTATCTGGCGCAGATAGAGCAGTTCCACCACGTGCGCCCTGTTGAGCTGCGCATCGATCAGAGCGCGAACTTTTTGCAGCAAGTGCTCGTTGGGCAGTTTAGCCAGCATGCGGGTGCGCCAGTTGATCCGCAGCAGGACGGATTCCATATACCAGGCATCGGTCCGCCTGGTCGCGGCCAGGAGCGAGTCCAGGCCCGTCAGGCCGATCCAGTTACCCTGCTTGGCCAGGCGCCAGCTTTCGACCACGGCCCGACCGCTGGGCGGTAGTTTTTGGACGAGGCGGTCGATCTCCTCGGGCGCGCGGTTCTGCGCCAGTGCCGTCAGGTGCGGTTTGATCAGGGGAAAAACCGCCTGTTCGTCTTCGGGCGCCAGCGCCAGCGCTTTGGCAAAAGCGGCTGCCGCTTCTTGCGGCTTGCCCTGATGCAGAAAGCCATAGCCCTGGATCTGATGGGCCCTGGCCCGGTCGGCCACCTTCTGGGTCAGCCGCAGCGCGCGTTTCTCATAGCCCTCATCAATGAGCCGGCGCGCCAGGTATACCAGCCGCAGCGCTCCCAGTTTGTGGTGTACCCAGCCGGCCTTGCGCAGCAGCGGGTCGAAGGGTGCCAGCTGGTCGAAGAGAGTCGGGTCGTCGCCTTCGGGGGGGACGTAGCGGTTGGCGCTGGCCAGGGGATTGAGGTCGTCGGTGATAGGTGCGGCGCTCCCGGCAAAATCCCGGGCTCCGGCCTCGTCGAGGGCCAGCGCGACCAGCAGATCCTCGACCTCGTAGAGTCCGTTGCGCTCGAGGTAGGCACGCCAGGCCGGGGAACTGGCGGCGGCGCGCTGCAGGTTTTTTTCCAGTTCCAGGCGCCCGTCCGAAGCCAGCAGCAGGAAGGTGCCGGGATCGGCTTGATAGACGCGCAGGCGCAGGAAGTGCTGCCCCAGGG
>CAXFTV010000031.1:0-7065 GCA_964005845.1 uncultured bacterium | reverse complement strand
CCCCCTGCCGCAAAAGGCGCGAATCCGCATCTTCGACCTGGCTGGAACCCTGGTCAGAACGCTGGAAAAAGACGATCCAGAACAGTTTCTGCAGTGGGACCTGCTCAACGACGGCGCCCTGCCGGTGGCCAGTGGCGTCTACATCGCCCATATTGAAATGCCGGATATCGGCAGCGCCAAGGTGCTGAAGCTGGCCATCGTGCAGGAACAGCAATTTCTGGAACGCTACTGACCCCGAGAGTAAACCGTTGGGGCAACTAATCCGAGCGCGCAGAAGGATCTTTCGCGCCCACGAAATCGGCGCACTCGACACCACCTCCCGCCCGGAGTCGCGTGCAGCGGCTATTCGAGCGCACCGGGGCGGGAATTTTAACTGGCAGGAGGAAAAATGGCAAACCGGGAATACAGAAAAAAATTTCTATTCATCGACGACGCCTACGTCGTAAAGACGCAAAACCTCGAGCGCAGCACCAACCCGGCCATCAAACGCGACGACCCGGTTTTCAAGATGGATGCTCCGTGGGACACCCCCGGCGACGAACTCAACAGCCTCAACGTCCTCTACGACGAAGAAGAGCAACTCTTCAAAATGTGGTACGGCGTCACCAACCGGGTGGTCGACTGGGGCGGCATGGTGCGCAAGTTCGCCTATGCCACCAGCACCGACGGCATCCACTGGGAAAGGCCCATCCTGAACCTGATCGAAAACGAGGGCACCAAGGAGAACAACTATTTCACGTCCACCGATCTGGCCGATTTTGTCCCTTCGATCCTCATCGACCCCAGCGAGCCGGCATCCCGAAGATTCAAGATGATATTCGCCTGCTCGGATATCTGGGGATTCGGCAAGGTCAACGACTGGTCCAAACACCACTCTGCGCTCAACCTGGCCTATTCCGAAGACGGTCTGAACTGGGACCGGCCGCGCAACGTCAATCCGATTCTGCGCGGCATCAGCGATGGCGTCTTCATGTTTTTTTACGACGGCGAGCGCAGGAAGTACCAGCTCTTCACGCGCCGCGTGCCGAACCTGCCGCGCGACATCTCGCTCTACGAAAGTTTCGATCTGGTCAACTGGGAAGATTGCGGCCGCATCTTCGTCGCCGGCGACGAGCGAGATCCGCCGACCCTCTACAACATTCACCAGGCCACGGTGCTGCAGTACGAAGACTACAAGCTGGCGCTGCTGAACACCATGCACGGGCACCCCCTGACCGAAAGGCTGGGGGTTTTTCAGGAACCCCCCGACGACTACCCCTACAAGGACCAGATCGGCCTGATCGACGTGCAACTGGGTTTTTCGACCGACGGACGCCAATGGCAGCGGGCCCACGATCGCACCCCGGTCATCCCCGTAGGCCCGGCCGGGGCGCCCGATGCCGGCCTGATCTTTCCGCAGTCCAACGCCCCGATCGTGGTCGACGGCGACACGTATATCTACTATTCGGGCTGGCGCTTCGGCCACACCGCGTGGTCGCAAAAGAAGGTCTATGGGGAAGGCGAGCGCGATCTGCGACAGTCGGCCTACGGCATGCTGGCGCTCATGCCGGAAGACCACTGGGTCTCCTTTGACGCCGGCGCCCAAGAGGGCACGCTTCTGGCCGGTCCCTGGCGCCAGTTGCCGCACCGCCTCTATCTCAATGCCGATGCCGCCGGCGGCTCCATCGAGGTGGAATTTGTCGACGGCTACGAAAGGCCGCTTCCCGGGCTCGACCGGACCGCTTGCATCGCGCTGGGGGCCAATGGCAAGAATCAGGAGGTAAAATGGCGCAACGACCCGCGTCCCGACGAGGTCGAAGGCGACTACCAGGGCGGCGTAATGGCGCGCATACATCTGCGAAACGCCAAGCTGTACTCGTGTACATTCGCGCTGCCGGATCCGGACGGCAGCGTGCGCCGCTACTGGACGAACCTGGGCTGGAACCGCAATATCTTTCACCGCAGCGACCAGTGGGACCGGGACAACAACCTGCCCGCCGAGGGCCTGCCGCCGGTGACCAGAGGGATGCCGAACTACTAGCTACGGATCCTGCTTGATTTCCCTTTGGCAGTGGGGACAAACGAAGGGATCGCGCGATTTTCTCCGCATGATCGCGACAAATCCGGAGCCGAGAATGCCGGCCGGCAAGGCGAAGAAGCCGATCCCCAGCAGCGCGATAATTGCGCCGAAGAATTTGCCCAGCGGCGTGGACGGGTAGACGTCTCCGTAGCCAACCGTCGTCAAGGTGGAAACGCCCCACCACATCGAGGCCGGTATACTGGAAAAAGCTTCGGGCTGAGCCTCGTGCTCGACGTGGTAGATGACCGCCGAGGAGACGACCAGGAGCAAGCCTATGGCCAGAAAGACCATGCTCAATTCCTGTCTCTTCATCCTGTAGAGCTCGGTGAAAGTCTTTAGCGATTCGGAATATCTTATCACCTTGAGCAGACGCAGCAGCCGGACCAATCTGACCAGTCTGAGCAGCTGCAGATCCGTAATTACAAAGGGCAGGTAAAAGGCCAAAACGGCGGCCAGGTCGATCAGGGCCAGCGGCGTAAGCATGTATTTCAACCTGCCGCTGATCGTTCTTTTAAAGCGCTTTTCCTGCGTGCAAACCCACAGGCGCAGGATATATTCGATGGAAAAAACGATGCCGGAAAAGAGCTCGATGGCGGCAAAAATCACGCGGTACTCCGCGTACAAACCTCGAACCGTTTCCAGAACGACGGCGGCGGCATTTACCAGAATCAGTACGACCAGAAAGATATCGGTGATTCTGCTGATGTAATCGCCCCCTACGGAGCGCTCAAGTATTTTGAATAGCCGGAGTTTTAGTTGCATTTCTTGCGCTCCGCCGTTGCGAAGGGCAGCGGAAATTCGTCTTGGAAGGTCGATTTTTTATTAATAGTAATTGAATTATTTGAAAGTTGCCAGCAACATCTTTCAGCGGCGCCCCATGCAGCTGCAATGCCGCCGATCCGGTTTGGCCTTTCCGCCCACCTGGTGGAAGCTGCAAAAACTCGCCCCTGCAGCGCTCAGCTGCCAACTCGATCCCGATCTTGACACCCCATACCCGGCCGGCTAGATTCGGGTCCGGACATCCCATCCCGCCGCAAAGAAGGAGTGCAAAACATGACCGAAGAAGAGAAATTCACCTTTGATCTGGAAGGTTATCTGGTCATCAAAGACGTGCTCAGCGCACGAGAACTGGACGACCTGAATGCCCTGGTCGACGAACACTTAGAGGGCTGGGACAACGACTCGGCCAACGACCTGAACAAGGTCAGCTGCTGGGGCGCGGCGGCCACAAATCTGATCGACCACGGCAAAATCGTGCCCTACCTGGTCGAACTCCTCGGCCCGCGCTTCCGCATCGACCACGATTACGCCATCATCATGAACCAGGGCGACAGCCGCGGCGGCCTGCACGGCGGCCCCAGCCACAACGGCGACCACTGGTTCAGCTATCGCGACGGCGAGATGCGCAACGGCCTGAGCGTGGTGACCTTTTTCCTGGCCGACGCCAACGCCGGCGACGGCGGCTTTGCCTGCGTGCCGGGCAGCCACAAAACCAACTTTCCCGCCGCCATGCCTCCGGAGGTGAGATCTTTCGAGCGCCCGGCCCACTACGTGGTGCAGCCCGCGGCCCGGGCCGGCGATGCCCTGTTCTTCACCGAGGCGCTGATCCACGGCACCCTGCCCTGGCGCGCGCCGCATCAGCGCCGCACCCTGCTCTACAAATACAGCCCCGGACATTCGACCTGGGCCAAGGAATTTTACGACTTCGCAGAGTACGGCGAGCTGACCGAACGGCAGAAGCGCGTCATGGCCACGCCCTCCATGCACGAGCACCCCGAAGTGATCCAGGCGCCGCAGTAAAAACTGCGGGCCGGCGGCATATAAGCAATTGGCAAAGCCGGCGGGCTTATGAGAGCACCGATCCCAGCGCCGGGCGCGCTCGCCGGCCCCGCCATCTAAGCGGCATCAGGCCCCTTAAAAAGGGATGCCCGCAGCCCTCTCTTTTCTCCTCCCCATATCAACCGTGCGCTCCTTTGTCGCCGCCTCTCCCGCGCCCATCTGCAAGCGCACCACCAACCCCGCATGATCGGAGGGCCACAATCCCGAGACCGTGCGAGCACTCAGGCTACTGCCCATGATTAAGGCTGCCCTGGCGGTGAACGGACCGCGCATGAAAACGTGGTCGATGCGCCGGTCGAGCCGGGTCACGGAGTTCGACAGGTCCTCGGCCTGGCAGCAGGTGTAACCCGCTGCTCCGGGGTTGGCCTGGCTCCAGGCGTCGACGAAACCCCGCTCTGCGAAAAGGCTGTAAGATGCGGTGCCACCGGCAGCGGCCCGCGAGTTGAAATCCCCTACCAGAACAACCGGGTGAGGCGAGCGCTTGACGAGCTGTCGCAGCTCGCCGGCCTGGAGAACCTGGATGGCCGGCGCGGTGGCGCGCTCCAGATGGGTACTCACGAAGCGGATCATCTCGCCCTCCACCATCGCGTCCACCGCTGCCCAACCGCGCAGAAAGCGGACCGAGAACCCCGACCCCCCCGCTATGGGCACCTCCAGGCTGGCGGCGTAATTGCCGCCCTGACTGTTGGTTATATCCACATCTTTGCGCGCTAGAATCACGTCCCAATTGGTCAGCCGGACATCCACACCGGTCGAAATGGGCACCTCCACGTCCGTACCCCTGGTGGCAGCGGCCACCCGGTAGTCCAACCCCCGCGCCCGCAATTCGCCCTGCAGCAAGGCCAGATAGTCCATCGCGACTTCGGTGGCGGGATGCGGATTGCCAAAGAGGAAATCGCCGGGCGTCTGGGTGCGGTAGGTGCAAACTTCCTGAAGCCCTATCAGGTGGGGCTGGGCAGCGGCGATTTCGGCCGCCAGAGCGCCGGCGCGCTCGGGAAAGTTGGCCTCCTGCACCGCCGCCCAGGTCGCCGCGGCAATGCCGGGAATCTGCAAGATGGACTCGGCATCCAGCGCCCTGTCGAGGGAAGCGCCCAAATAGAGATTTCTGGTCATGACTTTTAAATCGGCGGCGGCAGTAGCGGGAGACATGCTCGGGACCCAGGCGGCCAGGAGCGCGATAGCAGCTAGACGTTTCATTATAATAGACCCTTGCCATGAGGCTGTTCGGAAAAGTGGGAATTTTCACCTTATTCCCCTTTATGCAAAGCCGGTGCCAGCGCTATCAGAAAAGTAAACAAAAACACATAAATACTTATTTACATTTACTTTAAGTTGAAATTAAAAAATTGCGGCATGCGGGGATTTTCTAATATTGCGCAAGAGGATGCAAAGTCGCGCAACGCAGAGTAAGATCGGTTAATTCCGCATTGTGCTCTTTGCTTGAAAAAAATTTTCATAAGATATTAAAAAACAAATATTTATGAAAATACCGGAAAAGTTCTCGCGCTTGGCACCGGCTTTGCAATAAAAGCAGTAGGCGAAAAACTGACACCCACCCTCTTGCTCGGCGATAACCGCTGAGACAAAGAGTACAGAGGCAAAATTCACTTAGAGGAGTTGAACCATGCCACCGACCACATCCCTGCCCTCGCCAGCACAGCGCAGCGCCAGCGGCCCATCGCGGCACAACGCGCTGGGGCGTTCGGCGGGCGCGAGCCCCCGGGCCGGCTGGCCCCGCCCCCAGGTCTACCTGCTCAGCCGCCTGGTAATTTGCGGCGTCATCGCGGCGGCCCTGGGCCCGCTCTTGCTGCAGATAACGAATCCTTTTTTGCTGATCCTCGACGTCCTGTTCAGGACCTATGTGATGTTTTTGGGCACGGTCATGGCGCACGAGGGCACCCACGGCCATCTCGGCGCCACCAAAGCGAGCAACTTCTGGTGGGGCCGCCTGGCCCTGCTGCCGACCATGGTCCCCTTCACGAATTTCCGCAAGACCCATCAACTGCATCACGCCCATACCAATATCCCGGACAAGGACCCGGATCACTTCCTGAAACCGCGCCATGCCCTCGAGTTGCCCCTGCGCGCCATTGCCATGCCCCACCAGTGGTTCTTCTGGCTGCGGCGGCGCGGCCGCATCAAGCGGGGCGACGTCGTCGAACTGGTGCTGAACTACCTTGGAATTTTTGCGGTATATGGCACCTTGCTGGCACTGCTGGGCCCCACCCGCCTGTTGTGGGGCATGCTCCCGGCGCTGGTCCTGGTCTCGATCCTGCTGTGGTACCCCTTTGCCTTCAAAACCCACGAAGGTTTCGCCACCGGCAGCGCCGAGTCCCGCTCCCACAACTACTACGGCCGACTCATGTACTGGTTCTCGCTGGGCCTTTCAATGCACCGACGCCACCACATGCAGCCCGGGCTCACCTGGATCGAATTAAAGCAGTATGTCGAAAGGGCGCCGGCCGGCGTGCGGCAGCGCTTCCTGCCGCAGCGCGACATGCAGCGAACCAGGGTCTAGCGCCGTGAATACCGGATCGATCAAAAGCGCCGGCCTGGCGACGCTGGACTCGATTTGTCGGGTCCTGGACAGTCCCCGGCGGCCCCTAGATTTCACCCTGGCACTGCACCTGAAGCAGGCTCCGGAGGTGGAATCATTGCGCGCCGGGGCGCAAAGCGCCAGAAACCTCTATGCCACTACCGGCGCGCACATCAGGGGCAATAAATGGGTCCGCTCTGCCCCCCCGGAAGCCGGACTCGAGGCGATCGAGGTCCATTCCCGCGCGCAGCTCGAAACCGCTGGCAAAGCCTTCGTCGACGGCCCCTTCGAGCTGCGCTCTCAGATGCCGGTGCAACAACTTTTAATCAAAGAAAAAGGCGGCGGCAAAGCGCAGCTGCTCACCCGCTTTCACCATGCTGCCGCCGACTATATCAGCGCCATGCTGTGGCTGCGGCATCAGTTCGAAGTAGGCGCGGGCCACCGCCGCCCCACGGCCACCGCCGCCCCTTTCCGGGCATTGGAGCTGCGCCGCCACGCGGCGCCGGTAAAAAAGAGTCCTTTCGCCTATTGCGGACCAGCACAGCGCTTGCGGCGCCAGGGCACCCGGCCGGGGCGCGCGCGCCGCTGGCACAGCATCCAGCTGCCGGCCGCAGAACTGCGCAAAAGCGTT
>CAXFTV010000030.1:0-2831 GCA_964005845.1 uncultured bacterium | reverse complement strand
TGACGGGCGTGGAATTCGATGTCCACTTCGATCGGTTCGTTTGATCGTTCCACTGAAATTGTATTCTTCAAATCGAGCCTTTTGCAAAAACTCCACCCCTCGAGTCCAGGCCCCCACACCTGCGGCAGAGCAGCAACGGGTTGCCAATCCCTTGCGGGTATATAATATTCGGATTCTTTCATTTAGCAGCTCCTTTTTTACAATACCTTCTCACTTTGCTGCACGCCTGGTAATTCTATATTTTATCGGCCAAAGTATAAACCAGGTGGGCTCATGCCCCCAGAGAAATGCCTGGCAAACCGGCAACAGGAGGTCGACCATGGAACACACTATTATCCTCAGGGAAGAAGGTCGCTACAATGCCTTCCCCATTCTGGACCAGCTGCCGGACGGCCGCCTGAGCATCGGCTGTATTTCCTCGCCCGTTGGCGATCACGTAGGCATGGGGGACTGGCCGGTCTTTGTTTCGGCAGACAGCGGCAAAACCTGGGCGCGATCGGAAGATCCCACCCTGCCACCCAACTGGCCCGGCAGTACACCGCGGGAACAATACGACCGCCTCTGCCGCATCATGCCCGATGGCAGCTTTGTGGCGGTGGCTTCGGTGGGCCATGAGCTATGGGATCCGGGACGCCGCGCCGAAGCCGATGCCCGGGGCCTGCGCGTGTTCGACAAAGATGCTATTATCAACCAGATGCTGCCCGACCACCTCGTGGTTTCGGGCCACCAGTTGGCAGTTATCCGCTCACATGACCAGGGCCAAACCTGGGAACGGCGCACCTGGACAGTACCCGGCTACAAAGCTTTGACCGGTTTCCCACGCGGTACCGTGCTCGATGACGGCACCTGGCTCTTTCCAATCTATACCAGCCTGCCCAGCGGCGAGGGCGGCGACGGCTTGATCTTCCGCTCCTGCGATGATGGCCAAACCTGGCGGCTGCATCGGGCCGTGCCCAGGATCTGCAACGAGTGGGCCCTGGTCGAAGTAGCTCCTGGCCGGGTTCTGGGACACATCCGCCTGGGCTACCGCTGGGGCCATCCCGAAGACGACCGCATCTACACGCTGGAGGTCTGGTCCGAAGACGGCGGCCTCACCTGGACCCAGCCCATAGAGAGCAAATTCCAGGGTTATCCCAATCACCTCCTGAGATTGCGGGACGGCCGCATACTTTGCTCCTTTGGCTATCGCCGCAAACCCATGGGGGTGCGTGCCCTGATCAGCGAGGATCAGGGCAATACCTGGGACCTGGATCACGAGTACGTACTGCGCGATGACGCCGGCACTACTTCGAATGCGTGGCCCCCTGACAAAGATACTCCCGAGGGCTTTGGCAGCTCGGATGTGGGCTATCCCATTTCCACCGAACTGGCCGATGGCTCCATACTCACCGCCTACTATGTTACGCCCCCCGACGCCACCACCCACGTAGCGGTTACCCACTGGCATCCCGATAAAGATCGACCCTGAAAAATGTCCCCTGAGGACCCACTCCCCACCGACGAGGATCTGGATTTTTTCCGCGAGAATGGCTACTGGCTGAGCCCCCGCTTGATCGGCGATGACCAGATCGCGACCCTGCGCCGGGCCCACGATGCCCTCTCCAGAGCAGAACGCGACTTCGATGTCTGCGGCTTCTGGGGCCCGTTGGAACCGGCGCCTGCAGACGGCCCCGAACTGCGCCAGTGCAACAACGGCTGGTGGTTCAATGCCGCAGTCCGCAAACTCGTTACCGCGCCCCTGATCGGCGCCATAGCGGCGCGGCTTTTGCAAACCAGTGAAGTGCGGCTATGGCACGATCAGGTGTTGTCTAAACCAGGTCTGGGACCGCAGGCTCCTTCCCGCGCGGGCAACGTTGGCTGGCACCAGGACTACCGCTCCTGGAAAGCCTCTACAACCCCTCGCATGCTAACCGCGAATGTGGTACTGCAGGACACCGACCTGGCCCTGGGCGCAATGCAGGTGATTCGCGGTTCCCACAAGTGGGGCCTCATAGAAGGCAAGGGCGGCTTTTCGAATCCCGATCTGGAAAAGCTCAAGGCGCAGTACCTGGCCGAAGGTCGTGGCTGGGATCCCGTCACCTGCAAGCTCGGAGCGGGGTGTGCCAGCTTCCATCATTCTCTTACCATCCACGGCTCCGGTCCCAACCTCTGCACCGCGCCGCGCCTGAGCATTGCCATCCACCTGCAATCGGCAAACTGCGCTTATAGCGGCCACTGGCATTCCAATGTGATGGGCCTCGGCCCCAATGCCCGCGTCGGCCAGCTCTTCACCGGCGACTGGTGGCCGCTACTCTGGCGCACTGGCCACCCCTCCTAATCCTGGGGCCGCACCCAGGTAGGCGGCCAAGAAGATTATCCCTTGGCGGCAAGGGCGCTTCCGCTCGCCCGAAGCGGCACATTTCTAGACGCGAAAATGCGCCACTACCTCCTCGTCAAGTTGCACACCCAGCCCCGGCCCTGTGGGCACATCGACCAATCCCTGCACCGGCCTGAGCGGTTCGGTAATCACCGAGGCCACGCGCAGATCGGGGACCGTGCAGATAGCCTTAGTGGCATTGGGCAGCACTGCGGCAATATGAGTTGCCCAGACCGTATTGATCCCGGCGCCCGCGCCACCACCCGCCAGTTCTACGGTAACGGCGCGATGGCCAGCGGCCTCGGCCACGTGCGCCACTTTAATGATGCTGCTGAGCGGCCCACCCACCTGAAAAAAATCACAGGCCTCCATCTTGCAGCACAGCGAGGCCCACTCGGGATCGGCGTGGAGGCTGATGGGCATGCGGCCAGTGTTGCGCAGCAGCGCCAGCCCACTGAGGTTTTTGTCGTTGATG
>CAXFTV010000029.1:0-5493 GCA_964005845.1 uncultured bacterium | reverse complement strand
CCTGCCGATCTACGTGGACGGAGCGCTGTTGCACCTGGGAGATGCCCATGCCATTCAGGGCGCCGGCGAGTTGTGCGGCACGGCCATGGAAATGCCCGCCGATATCACGGTGCGGATCGATCTCCTCAAAGGCAAGACCATCCAGCGCCCCCGCATTCGCTCGCACGACGAGATTATGACTGTGGCGACCGGTCGGCCGATGGAACGCTCCGTGAACCAGGCCTATGCCGATCTGATTTTGTGGATGGAAGAGGAGTTCGGAGTGCCGCGCTGGGACGGCCTGAGTCTGTGCACCATGGTCGGCGAAATATCGGTGGGCTGGCAGGGCATCGGCACGGTGGCGGCTAAAATCGGGCTGGAGTACGTGCGTGCGGCGGCGCAACACTAGCCTTCAACCGGCTCGGTGCCGGCAATGGTAGTGCGGTGCATAACCCTGCGCTCGACGCCGTGATCGAAGGGCTCTACGACGTGGATCAACCAGCGATTATCCCACATGAGTACGTCGTCGGGGCGCCAGCGGTGCCGGTAGGTAAAGCAGTCCTGGGTTGCCCAGGCCATCAGCTCTTCAAGCAGCTGTCTGCCCGCCGCCTCGGCAAGGCCGACAACGCACTCCATATAAGTCGCACTCACGTACAGCGACACGCGGCCATCGGGGTGGCGGCGCACCAGGGGATGCTCAACCGGCGGCACCTGAGCGGCCTCGGCCTCGGCCATCGGCGGCAGGTTTTGCAGCGTGCGCGAATAGGGAAAACTATGGCGCGCCCGGCGCCCGGCAATCTCATCCCTGAGTTGCGGCGGCATCTTCTCGTACGCGGCGCACATATTGGCAAAAAGGGTGTCGCCGCCTTTTTCTACGACTTCGATGGCGTGCAACACGGCCCCCTTGCTCGGGATGGACCGGTAGCTGCTGTCGGTGTGCCATACCCAGATCAAGGTGCTGTATTTTGCTGCCGCCGTATCGAGCGGCCGGATTCGATCGTCGGCGCCCACATTGGTCACCCGGAAAATCTCGGGGGTTTGCGAGGCGCGATTGTCGGCCTGCGGAAAAATCTCCAACGCGCCGAAGTTGCGACTGAATGCGACCTGTTGCGCATCGCTAATCGGCTGCGCCGGAAAGACCAGGACGCCATACTTGTGCCAGGCGGCTTTGATGGCCGCCAGCTCATCCTGCTCCAGCGGCTCGGCCAGACTCAAACCCGTCACTTCCGCGCCGACCAGCGGGTGTAATTTCTTTATGCGGATCGCCATGTAGACTTCCCTTGTGCGACGCTAAAAATTCCAGCGGAGTTAGAAAAATGGGCAAGGCCAAAATAATGTATTACCACGATGGCCGACATCCCCACATATACCGCTACGAACCTCCCATGCACAAAGAGGAATACATCGCTCTGGTCGACGAACTCGCGGGCACGCCCGTAGAAGCTATCGCCTTCTGCCTCGGCGAAGGCCGCACATGCTGCACGACACCCGCGCCGGGGAACTCATGGGACACAATATCGACTCGTGGGACCACCTGATCTTCCGTCGCGCCGCCCAGAATGCCAAACACCTCATCGACAGCGGCGACGACCCCTTGCGCATCGTCTGCGACCGCGCCCACGAACTGGGCATGCAGCTCTATCCCACCCTCATCGTGCAGCCCGGCGGCGGCGATCACGCCTCGGTGCGGTGCTCGGATTTCCGCCGCCACAACCAGCATCTCGAGATCGGCGCCGGCGGCGATGTGGACCCGGACTATCCCGGCTTTGAGGGACTGGACCTGAAGCACGCGGCGGCCCGCGACGAGCGCTTCGCCATCATCGCAGAAGTCGTCGCCGAATAAGCTTTTATGCCGCGATGCCGATATAGCCGAAGCATTCTGCACCCTGAGAGACGTCGAGCTGGAAACCAAGTACCTGAAGGGCAAAAACTTTCACCGGGCGTACGTCGATCCAGACCTGAGGTACTACGATCACCGGGTGTGAATAGCCAGTTAGCCGGAAAAATCGCCAGGTCCACCCGGCCCGCCGCACTAGTCGAATTCCGGGTGGCCGTACGCCGGCCGATGGGCAAAGCGCTGCAAGCCAAGCTGCAGCCGCGTCCGGGCGGACGGCCCCAACTCGATGCGCAACCAGCGGCCCCCGATATCCACTCGCTCCTCCGCGTCCTGCTGCGCCCAGGTAAACTCGTGCTCGCCAAACATGGATGCTGCGCGGCGCCGTCGGGTCGGTGTTGACCAGCGTCACCGCGGCGCCGTCGTCGGAAACCCGATCCACCAGAGCCGCCACCCCCTCGGGTATCCCGATCCGGCGCCGCATCGGGTCGAAATAACACAGGTGGGTATGCAGCAGGCCGCCGTTGTAGATCGCCGCAGGGGTGCCCAGCATCATCTGGATCAGGCCCTCGGGCACCACCGGGATGAGGCTGTGGTAATAATTGCAGATCACATCCTCGGGATCGGCATCGTCGTTCTCTATCTTGTCCAGCGCCTGATATATGCCGTCCCGGGTCTCCCGCAGGATCTGCTCCGGGTAGTCCGGATTGCGCCCCTCGATATAGGCGAACCAGGCGTTCGACGGACAGGGACCGCCCTTGAAGGCGGGCCAGTTGGGCTGCAGTTTTTCGAAACCCTGCCGCTGCGCGTAGACCTGGTCCAGCCATGCCAGGTCGTCGGCGCGCTGGCTCAGGTAGTACTGGTGGATGTGGTGGTTTGAGATGAAGTGCTGTGGACTGATGGGCTGGAAATCGAACCAGCCGCAATCTCCGTGGCGCCCCGGCAACAGAATCTGGCCCGCCTCTTCGCGACGCTGTGCCCACAGCATCTGCAGCTGCGAGCGGTGCAAATCCAGCCACGCCGGATCGCCGCTCAGCAGGGTGGCGTTGCCGCCGGCCACCAGCGCTGGTTCGAGAATATTCTTGGCGCCGTGGGGCCAGCGCCAGCCGTAATAACCGCCCCACCACTTGCCCTCCATGTACTCGCCGATCTGGTTGGAAAGGCCGACGTTGTCGGGCATGATGCCCTTGTTGCGCCGGGTGCGTTCCATCCACGCCTGCACATAGTCGAGCACCCACTGCTTGTACTTTTCTGCGCCGGTGAACAGGTAGGCGTGCGTCACCAGGGTCGTGGCGAAGAGATTCAGCGGCACATCCCCCTTGGCCATGCGCTGGTTGAGCAATGCCAGAACCTGGGCGAAACCCTCGTCGTCGTTCCAGTCCACCCTGGCAAAGGGATCGCTGCCGTCCAGGCCGGGAAAGTCCTCGTAGGGCACCAGGTACTCCGCCAGCACCGGGCGGTGATTGACCCAGTCCGCCGCCGTCATCTGGTGGCGCGGCCCCTTGCTGCCATTGATCGGCGAGCGGATCAGCTTGTGCTGGGGATCCCAGTTCGGCGCCAGCGGATCATCGCCGGTGTACATGGCGGCAAAGTTGAGGGCGCGGGTGCGGTTGATGTGGTGCTGCGGATCGGCCAGCGCCAGATTGAACAGGTAGGGATAACTCTCGGAGTGATGGAACCAGTCGAAGTAGGCGACGAACTCCCGCTCGATGGCCCCGTACTGGGTGAACTGCCAGGTGATCGCATCCCATTCCTTCTGCGCCAGCGCGCGCACGTGATCACCGCCCCCGAGAATATAGAACAGCGGATAGGGAATGAAGATCTCGTAGCCGTTGTCGGTGCCGTCCATGCCGGCCCACTTCTCGCGCCACTTCAGAGTGCCGTCCGGCCGGGTATAGCGCTCGGCAAAAAACGTCGCCGTGCGATTCATCAAGGCGATCACCTGGCGCTGCTGCAGCGCCCACGCGGGTGGCGTCTGGCGCCGGGTGGCGCTGAAGCCAGGGTATTGCGTCGTTGACATGGTTCGCTCCTTTCGGTAAAGCGCAGTGGCCGCCGCGCCCCTATTATCGCTGCTGCATAATTTCCAGCAAGCTTTCGGCCTTCACCTCGACCGCCTGGGAGGACACTTGCTCGACGCCCGGTTTCTTTGCCCGGGCATCGGCGGTTTCGGCGGCAATGTACTCGGTGCGAAAGGTGTAGGGAGGAGCGGGGGAATAATGCGTCACCTGATCGATTTTAGTCATTGCCAGGCGCCCGCCTTCGCGCATGAGATCGCGCGCTTTTAAAGGCGAGAGACTAATGGCCGACGTGCGGCTCAGCCCCTCCTTGACCGAGACCCCGACCACCTCCGGTACGTAGCGCTTGCCCTCCTCTATGGTCGCATCGTCTCCGCTTATGAAGACGGTCGGCACCCCGACCTCGCTGGCCAGGGCGCAATTCATGCCTATCTCGCCGATCAACTCGCCGTTCAGCCAGCAGTTCGAGATCGACGTCGAACTCCAGCTGTGGCACAGGACGCCGGTGCCGACGTGGTTCATGGCGTGGTGTCCGTAGAGGAATTGCGCCTCGTAGGATGCATCGATCCACGGCAGCGGCAGCGGCCGGCCAACCATCATTCTGGCATCGCGGTGTAAGGTTTCGTAATCCAGACCTCCGGGTCCGTGTCCGTCGAGGACGACGACCTGGGCGGGCCCGCTATCCAGAATGCCGTCCACCAGGGCATTTATTTCCAGCGTCGCGAGTCTTTTGGCCTGGTCGTAATAGCGGGCATCTGCATAGGTCTGCAGCTTGAAATCGACGACGCCGGCGGCGCCCTCCAGATCGCACAGAACGAGAATTCGCGGCGGCATGATGCATTTTCCTTTCCCGGTGAAATTGCCTGATTTGGCGGCCGGTTTGGCTGCTTGCGAAATTTTTCTGCTCTGAAATTTAAGCTTTGACGGGGAAAATCAAAACTCTATACCCCGGCCCTGAGTTTTTTTGGTTTTTCCGGGCCATCGGCGGGCGGCTGGGACGTTTCATGCGCGGCCTTGCAAAACCAAGTGATCCGGCTCAAATTCTATCTGCGCAAGGCCCACCTCTACTCCTTTGCCCGGGGTTGATATGAAGAGCGAAGAATTTACCCTTGAAGCGGGGGCTGAAAAACTCAAATGCACTCTGGCCGCACCCGCCAAAGTGCCCCCGAACCCTAGCTCGGGGCTGCTGCTGAACATCAGTGCCACAGTCCAGTACGCGCTGCGCGATCCAGCCCAGAACCATCCGACCGGGCCCTTTCTGGCCGCAGGCCACCACGTCCTCAGCTTTGATCTGCCCTGCCACGGCGAACGGGTCGGCAGCCACGGCGAAAGCCTGCTGGGCATGGGCCGGGCCTTTCTCGCCGGCGACGATCCCTTCGCGCAGTTCGTCGCCGACGGCAAGGCGGCGCTGGACGCCTGCCTGGAAAGGGGTATCGGCCACAGCGGCAAGATCGTCGCTTATGGCATCTCCCGCGCCGGCTACTGCCTGCTGCGCCTGGCGGCCGCCGACGCACGGGTGCGCGCCGTGGCCGCCCTGTCTCCGGTGACGGACTGGGGCATCCCCGAAGAATTCAGCCGGAGCTGTCCCCGGACCCATACCTGGCCGCTGCTGCTCGACCACTGGGCCGAGGCGCTGGGCAAAACGGCGGTCTATCTGAGCGTCGG
>CAXFTV010000028.1:0-5481 GCA_964005845.1 uncultured bacterium | reverse complement strand
GCTCTTTTCCTCGAAATCATGGCGCCGCACCTGCAGGCGTTTCACCTGTCGGACACGGCCGGCGACCGGGATTCCCACCTGGCACCAGGGCGCGGGTTGGTAGAGTGGGACGGGGTCTTTCGGCAGGCCGCGGCAAGTGCTTACAGCCATAGCATGTGTATCGAAACTCCACCCTTTGCCCACGGCCCCGACTATAGCCTGGAAGCCTGGCAGCAAATGGTGCAAGAGACCGGGCGGTTGGCGGAAAATGCACTTGCAAATTAGGGTTGTCTACGGGCGCGTGATATGGCTCTCCCATGTAGGGGATCCAGCAATTATATGTGCAGGATAATATAAAAGGGAACGCATTCATATGGCAGGTCTCAGGGAAATAGATCCCGATGTTGCGCAGATCATCTGCGAAGAGAATCGGCGGCAGCACGAAAAGATCCGTCTGATTCCCTCTGAAAACTACGCCAGCCAGGCCGTGCTGGAGGCCACCGGTTCGGTGCTGACCAACAAGTATTCGGAGGGTTATGCTGGCAAGCGCTATTACGAGGGACAGCAGCAAATCGATCGCCTCGAGGATTTGTGCGTCGAGCGGGCGCGGGCTCTATTCGGGGCCGAACACGTGAACGTGCAGCCCTATTCCGGTTCGCCGGCCAACCAGGCGGTCTATCTGGCCCTGGCTGCGCCCGGAGATACCGTCATGGGATTGGCGCTGCCGCACGGGGGGCATTTGACGCACGGAGCGGCGGTGAGCGTTTCGGGACTGCACTATCGCGCCGTGCAGTACGGGGTTAGCGAAGCGACCGGGATTATAGACTACGATCAGGTCGAGGCCCTGGCCCGCGAGCACCGGCCCAAATTGATTTTCTGCGGTACCACGGCCTATCCGCGCATCGTCGATTTTGAGCGCTTTGGCGCTATCGGCCATGCGGTGGGGGCGGTGGTGGTGGCCGATATCGCCCATATCTCGGGACTGGTGGCCGCCGGGGTGCACCCCAGTCCGGTAGCGCACGTAGATGTGGTGACTACGACCACTCACAAGTCGCTCAGAGGGCCGCGCGGTGGCATGATTTTGTGTAGACGAGAATACGCTGCAGCTCTGGACAAGGCGGTGTTTCCCGGTCTTCAGGGAGGGCCGCACAATCACACTACTGCGGCGATTGCAGTGGCGCTCAAGGAGGCTGCCACAGATGAATTCAGACGCTATGCGACGCAGATTGTGGCGAATGCGAGGATTCTGGCCGCGGCCCTCGACGAGCGCGGTTTCAAGCTGTCTTCCGGTGGTACGGACAATCATCTGATCCTGGTGGACGCGACCTCGAAGGGGCTCACCGGCCGGCAGCTGGCCAAAGCCATGGACGCCGCCGGGATGGTGTGCAATTACAACACAGTGCCCTTTGATCCGCGTCCCCCGAGCAATCCCAGCGGCATCCGCCTGGGCACCCCGGCTATGACCAGCCGCGGATTCGGCGCTGCGGAGATGGTGCAGCTGGCCGAGTGGATGGCGCAAGTGGCCGCCGTACGCGCCGAAGCCGGCATGGAATTGGATGATCGGCGCAAGGCCTACCGGGAAATTGCCGCCGCGGTGCGCGAACTGTGCAACCGTTTCCCGGCGCCGGGCCTGCTCTATGGCGCCGAGGGCAAGCCGATGTAGCTGGTAAAAGTAATAGTCGAGATACCGCTTTTGATATTTTGATATAAGGAAGGTGAGCGTATGAAAATTACCCGCGTCAATCTTTTTATAGTCAACGTCCCCGAGCGCCACTGGTGGTGGTCCGATGACTTCTACGGCCAACCCCTGCACCAGCGTTCTGAACACGGCATCGCCGAGGTCGAAACCGACCAGGGGATTACCGGCCTGACTCAGGTCGAGCGTTCCACCTCCATGGACATTATGGAAACTACCCTCAACTCGTGGTTGGGGCAGAATGTTCTGGAGATCAATCTCTCCGACGGCAGTCTGGGGTTTACGCAAACCCCCTCGCCCTGTCCCAATTCTTTCCGCCAACTGGTGCTGGATTTGCGCGGCCAGGCCCTGGGGGTGCCGATTTGGCAACTACTGGGGGGGCGCCTGCGAGATCGCATTATGGTCACCCAGTGTACGGGCTACAAAACCCCCGAGCACACCGCCGAAGATGCGCAGTGGGGCTGGGAGCACGGCTTTCGCGCCTACAAGATGAAGTGCATCACCTCCAGGGAGAAAACCTCGGAAGAGCGCATTCGCTACGTCACCGACCGGGTGGAGGCCATCCACAGGGTGCTGCCGGATATGGCAGTGCGGCCGGATATTCGCTGGCGTTTGGAGGAGGTGTGGGTGGCCCAGGAGCTGGCGCGGCGCTTGCAGGGGCATAAGATGGAAAGTCTGGAAAGTCCTATTGCCAAAGGCGCCGCGGGCGGCAGTTTTTCGGAGTGGCGGCGTCTGCGCGATTCCATCCACCTGCCCATCGGCGACCACGTGGGCGGTAGCGCTGATTTGCTGCAGCGCTTTCGGGCCGGGGCTCTCGATTACGCCATCGTCAACAGCCTGGAGGATTCGCGCCTGGCGCACCAGCTGGGCATGGGTGGCTGGTCGCAGACCGTCTCGTATGGTCCGGGGGCGGCCATGGGTCTGCACGAGGCGGCGTGTATGCCACATCTGACCCAGCCTTACGATATGGTCGGCCCCATGGCCTGGGAGGATACCCTGGTAAACGAGGATTTTCCCTTCGTAGATGGAGCTTTTATGGTCCCGGATCGCCCGGGCCTGGGTTATACCCTGAATCGCGATGCAGTCAATAAATACCTGGTTGAAAAACGGGTTTTCGAGGGGGCATAAATCATGGGCAATGTCTACCAGCGCCTCGGGGTGCGCACTATCATCAATGCTTCGGGACCGGCGACCCGCCTCAGCGGTTCGATCATGCCGCCGGAAGTGGCCGCAGCTATGCAGGAGGCTTCGCAGTACTGTGTCGATATTGCCCAGTTGCAGGCCCGTGCCAGCGAACTCATCGCCGAAGTAACCGGGGCTGAGGCCGGCTATGTAACGGCTGGGGCAGCGGCCGGTTTGCTCCTGGGGACGGCCGCCTGTGTGACGGGCCTGGATCCCCATAAGATGAATTGTCTGCCCGACACTACGGGCATGAAAAACGAAGTCATAGTAGCTCGCAGCCAGCGCAATTTTTACGATCATGCGGTGCGCTCGGTCGGCATTAAACTGGTCGAAGTAGGAATCGCCGATCGCTTTAGTGGTGCCGGGGTGCGCGATACCGAAGCCTGGGAAATCAGTGCAGCCCTCAACGAAAACACTGCGGCTATCTACTACGTAGCTTATGCCCACTCGCTGCCGCGCCTTCCAGAAGTAGTGGAAGTAGCTCACGCCGCCGGGGTGCCGGTGCTGGTGGACGCCGCCGGCCAGTTGCCTCCTGCCAGCAATCTACAGCGCTTTATAGCCGAAGGTGCGGATCTGGTGGCCTTCAGCGGCGGCAAGGCCATTCGCGGCCCCCAGAGTTCGGGAATACTCTGCGGGCGCAGGGATCTGATTGCCGCGGTGGCCCTGCAGCACCTGGATCAGGATATCCTCTTTGAACAGTGGAATCCACCTCCCGGGTTGATCGACAAAAGCCAGTTGCCCGGTGCCCCGCAGCATGGTATCGGCCGTCCCTGCAAGGTCGGCAAAGAGGAAATTGTCGGTCTGCTCACCGCTTTGGAGTTGTTCGTGCAGCAGGATCCCGAAGAGCGGCGTCGCTCCTGGTTGCTCGCAATGGAGGAATTGGCAAGGGCCATCGGCGAGCTACCCCACGCCAGAGCCCAGGTGGTGGCAGACCGCAAGCGCTCCGAGATCCCGGTAGTTCATCTGCAAATGGACGAAGAGGCCCTGGGGCTGGGGGCGCTGGAATTGGTCAGGCAACTACAGGACGGCGAGCCCAGCATCCACGCCAATCCCACCCATTGCAGCGAGGGTATCGTCGCCTTCGGACCCATGTGTTTGAATCAAGGGGAGCCGGAGATCGTCGGGAAAAGGGTGCGAGAGTTGTTAGCTTGAGCCGGCGGAAGAAAAATTTGCTCATTCGTGCCAGGCCAGCGGGCGGGCCGGGACTTCTTCCACCCGGGGGTGAGCTGGGCCCTGCTTTCTGGTGAACTACAGGCAAATAGGAGGCGCCAAGCGAAGCCCTGGACGGAAATAAAGAGTGCGGTTGCGATGGTTTTTCAGACCGCGCGGGCACAGAGTTGAAGGATGTTCAGGCTGCACCATACTTATCCAGCACGGCCTGCCATAGTCCCTGGGTCTGCATGATGAATTCCAGCACTTCGCGGATGGCGCCGCGGCCGCCGCATGCAGTGGTGACATAGTCGGCGCAACGTTTGACTTCAGGACGGGCATTGGCCACTGCCACTCCCAGCCCAACGCGCCGTATCAGCGGTACATCGGGCAGGTCATCGCCCAGGTAGGCGACCTCTTCGTCGGCGACGCCTGCCCGCTGACAGATTTCTTCGTAAGGCGGGATTTTCTCCAGGTAGTTCTGGTAAATGTAGGTCACTCCCAGCATTTCGGCGCGGTGGGTCACGCCGGGGGATTCGCGTCCGCTGATGAGGCCGGTTTTGAGGCCGGCGGCGTGGGCCCAGCGCAGTCCCATGCCGTCCTGAGTGTCGAAGGTTTTGGCCTCGACCATGCCCTCGGCGCCGGGTACGTAGAAAAGTCCTCCCTCGGTCCACACGCCGTCGATATCCATTAACAGCAGGCGGATCTTTGCGGCGGCCCCCTCGAGTTGGTTTGGCGATAGTCGGTTCATGCGCGTTCCATTATTTGTCTGCGTGGATTTGGATGTTGTTTTCAGACTGATTGCGGTGCCCTTTTCTCTGGCCCCAACAGGCCTTGCAAGCAGCGGTCGCAAATAGCGCTGATTTTGCCGCGGATTTCGTTGTCGCCGCTGGCCACCCCAGCGCAGTGAAAGGCCACGCGGCGGCCGCAGCAGGCGTTTTGCAAACCTGGTGAATTTTAGTCGATTCTGGCCCCAGCGGCGCAAAACCAGAGCAATCTGCGCCGTCCATCCAATTCACAATTGAGCCCATTGACGCCAGTCCTTGTCGAATAAGTCATCCGCTTCCCGGGGGCCCCATGAACCGGCCGGGTAGGTGGGGATCGAACCCGAAGTGGTCGCGCTCCAGGCTTCCAGGATCGGCATCATCAATTCCCAGGATTTTTCGATCCAGTCGCTACTGGCATAGAGCGTGGCATCACCCAGAAAACAGTCCAGCAAAAGAGCTTCGTAGGCTTCGGGACTGCGTCCGCCAAAAGTATCCGCGTAATTGAAGTCCATCTTTACCGTGTCCAGTTTTACATCGGGCCCCGGAATTTTGCCGCTGAAGGATAGGGAAATGCCTTCTTCGGGCTGAATGCGGATGGTCAGGGTGCTGGCCTGCAGATTTTCGCCCTCCCGGAAAATCAGGTGGGGCGGCTGTTTGAAGCGCAGCGTTACCGCACTGACGCGCTTTTCCATGCGCTTGCCGGTGCGC
>CAXFTV010000027.1:0-9685 GCA_964005845.1 uncultured bacterium | reverse complement strand
GGCCTGGGACACCACCACCGGTACGGTCGGCAGCAGTGCGGATGCCAGCACAAACGGCGGCACTACGGCTTTCAGTAGCGCTGCTGAAACCGCGTCGATCACGGTACACCCGATCGACGAGGACGGCACGCTGACGGCTGCGGCCACGGTAAGCGAACCAGCAGCCCTGCCAACTACCGCGAGCACGGCAGGGACCGCGGCCGATATATTTGATTTTACCCTGGCCGATGGCGGTACCGAGGACGGTCGCACCCTGGATGTTTCGCAGGTGGTCCTGCACACTTCCGGGACTGCGCCCCTCGCTCAGGTGAGTTTCCAACTCAACGGACCCGATGTCAGCGATGTGGCGGGGCTCTACGATCCCAGTGCCAATACGCTCACCTTCAGCGGTCTGGCGATTTCGGTGGCCAATGGCGCCAGCGAAGTCTACGTGGTGAAGGCCTTTTTTACCGACTTTACCGGCGTCGCCGATGGGCAGACCTTTTCGCTTAGCGTCGATGGGGATACGGATCTGACGCTGGCGGCCTCCAAGACCGAGATGTCGGGGGCCAACGAGGCCTTGACCAATGGGACGGGTAGCGCGGTTGCCGTGACTGCGACCCAGCTCGTTTTCACCACCCAGCCCGCACCACTCACGGGGATGAGCAACACGGCTATCGACTTCACCACCGATCCGGTGGTTATGGCCCAGGATAGCAACGGTTTGCTGGACCTGGATTTCACTGATACCGTCACCTTGCTGGAAACGGGAGTGGGCACCGCTACCTATGTGAATAACAGCGTGGCGGCGGTTGCGGGCGTGGCCACCTTTAGCGACCTGAGCGTCACCTACACGGCCACGGCCGATGGCGAGCCCTTTGGTTTGCAGGCCGACGACACCGCCGCCGGTAGCGAGGGCGATATCCTAACCTTGCCGACCAGCGTCAGCGTCATCGTAACTCTGGCGCAATTTACCTTTGATCTGGGGGCGGGATGGAATCTGGTTTCGCTGCCTATTGTGCCCATGGATGCTGCGGTGACGAGCCTTTTCCCGGATGCCATTTCCGCCTTTGCCTTTGACGCCGGCTATGTCTCCGTCGGCGAGTTTGCGCCCTGCGAGGCCTACTGGGTTAACCTGGCCGAGGGCGGCAGCTACACGGTGGAAGGGACGGCAAATATTAGGGAATGCAACGCCGAGATGAGCAGCGGCTGGAATCTGTTCGGGGCGCCAGTGGGCACTACCCTGGTAGAGGATATCGTCGAGACCCCGGGCGGCATTCTGATCTCGGTCTTCGGTTTCAACGGTGGCTATCAGGCGACCAATGCGCTACAAGAAGGCAGCGGCTACTGGGGCAATCTGAGCGCGGCTGGCACCTTGACCTTGACGGGTTCGGATGCTGCCGCGGCCAAACAGGTGGTAGCGGCGCCCCCAGCGGTTCCCGCCGAAGGTATCCTGTGGGCCCGGACCAATCGTGGAGGGCGGCAGGAGCTGCGTTTCGCCGTTGTGAAGCCGGAGGAGGTACAGGCCTTGCCGCCGGTGCCGCCGGCCGGAGTGCTGGACATGCGCCTGCTGGTGGGCGAAGTGGAGACTGCCCAGGTGCCGGTGCTGCCCGGTCCCGCCATCTACAAGATGCGCCTGCAGGGGGACGACATAGAGCTGGGTTGGGAGTTGCAGTCTATCCAGGTCGGCCAGTGGGAACTAGTGTTGAACGGCACGGTGCACGCACTCGAGGAAAACGGTTCTCTGGTGCTGGATCAGCCGCTGGTGGAAGTGCTGCTGCGGCCGCGCACGATACGGCCCACCGAGTACGCCCTGGGCCAGAACTTCCCCAATCCATTCAATCCTTCAACTACTATCGAGTACGACCTGAAGGAGGATGGCATGGTGAGTCTGAAGATTTACGATATCCTCGGCCAACAGGTGCGGGAGCTGGTGCAGGAGTGGCAGCCGACCGGGCGTTACCGAGTGGTCTGGGACAGTCGCAATCAGGGCGGTGCCGAAGTCGCCAATGGGATTTATTTTTACGAATTGCGCTCCGGCAATTACCGGGCCCTTAGAAAAATGCTGCTGCTGAAATAAATTCTGGTCGACAGCCGGGCGGTTTTGTATAAAAAAATGCTTATTTTTATTGCTTTCGATCGATAGATGCATTAGATTTATCCAAGGTTTGTCAATGGCAGAAGACTGCCATGCCTAATTCGGACTTTCCTGCAGTAGCCAAAAAATACAGGGAAAGCTAATATTTACAGCAATTAAAGAACACCTATTTCACTGCACCTTCATTAAAGGAGGAGGATGATGAGTCAGAGCGTAAAAAGAACAGCTTCGAGATCCTGGCTGCTGCTGGCCGCTTTTCTAGCACTGGGTAGCGTTGCCGATAGTGCCTGGGCGGCCCAGTGGACTGCAGGCTTGAATGTAAGCGAGGAAGGCGGCGGCTCTCAAGATTTGACATGGGGTGTCGACCTGGCCGCCACCGATGGGATTGACGGTGCTCTGGGAGAAGTGGCCCAGCCGCCCCTGCCCCCAGCGGGCAACTTCGATGCACGCTTGGGCAACGGCGCCCTCGTGGATGTGCGCGACGGCAATGCTCTTACCGAACATAGCATTTCTGTTCAATTCCAGCGGGCAGCTGGTGGCGCTGTAACGCTGTCCTGGCCCATGGAGTTTGTGGCGATGACGACGACTTCTGCTAGAATCCAGGATCAATTCGGTGGCGTTTTGGGTGTCGATGTCGACATGAGGGCTACCGATTCGATCGAAATTTCCAATGCCGCCATTGCGGCCGTAAACCTCGTTTTCACCTCGGCCGATTACAAAGAGCCCGAGCCCGCTGCATCGCTCGAGATTTCCGCTCCGGCCACTGCCTTCGACGGCTCGCCCTTTGAAGTTACCGTAACCGGCCTCGATGCCGCCGGTGATCCGGGTATGCTCGATGAGACCATTATCCTCAGCCTGGGTGATGGCACGGGTGCCCTCTCCGGGGATTTGACCGCAATCGCCACCGGCGGTGTGGCCACCTTTGATAATATTATCTATAACTTCAGCGATGATCACGATTTTACCTTGAGTGCCAATGACGAAGATGGTATTGGTGCCGATCTTGCTCCCGCTGGTACTAGTGTGACTGCTGTCACCTTTGGTCCGCCGGTATTGACGCAACTGAGTCCGGCCAGCGACGAAAACCCCAACCAGCAGCCCACCTTCGCGTGGTCCGCTGTGCCCAATGCCGCTACCTACAATTTGGAGATAGTGGACAATGCCTCAGGTCAGGTCATTTTTTCTGAAGAGGGTATTGCCGATAATTCCTTGCTGTTTCCCGGCAGTCTTGCAGATGGCGAATACAGCTGGCGCGTTGCCTCGGTGACGGCTGCGCTGAGCACCAGCGCCTTTTCGCCCGATGGCATGTTTACGGTCGTGCCGCTCTTTACGGAACTCGGCCTGGTCTTTCTTATTGTAGGTATGTTGACTTATGCCGTTTGGTACATTCGGCGCTAGTCCGCTCTGCGGTTTAAATTAGCCGCGAGCAGATTTTTATATAGCTTCACTTTTATTTAAAACAGGCTGGGGGGGCAATTTATCGCACCCCCAGCCTGTTTCTGGATAGTTGGGAAGGCAAACTAAAGGAGGAAAGGGAGTGCTGACCAGGTTGCCAGCAAGAATTTCTATACTTTGGGGGGATACCCGAGTGCGCATGGCCGTTTCCTTTCTGCTAATTCTAGGCGGACTCAATTTCCTCTATTATCTGGAAAAGAAGCTGGCCCTCGGTATCTGGGATCAACCTTATACCTACTTTGTCGCCTGGCTCTCGGGTTATTTATGCCGTATAATACTGCCCTATTCCATTTCCATAAGCGGTGATATCATAGGCGTCGATGGGCGCACCAGCGTCATCATCCAAAGTGGGTGCAACGGTCTCGAGGCCCTCTTCCTGATGGCGGCCGGCATTCTGTCCTTTCCGGCTTCCTGGCACCAGCGCCTCGGAGGCCTGGTTCGCTACTTGCCGCTCATATTCATATTGAATTTGTTCAGGGTTGTCCTCCTGGTGTACATCGCCCACAGTCATTCGGCCTACCTGAATGTATTCCACTTTCAGATAGCTCAGGGCATCCTCATCGTCTTTGTCCTCTCTTTCTGGATCCACTATATCCGGCGTGCAGATCAGCGACTTTAACTCTCGCTTCCTGGTCAGATTGCTGGGAGCCTTTTTGCTCTGGAGTCTGGTAGGATGGCTCGTTTTTCCCTCCTACGCCAGGTTGGTGGTCCCAACTACCGCAAGGGTATTGGCATGGATCCAGCCCCACGATATCGCGGTAGAATTGGTGCATGAATCTCCCTGGGTGAGCTGGCGTTTTGCCACCGAGGAACACGGTAAACAGTTTAACCGGCGTTCCTTTGGGCTGCTGGTCTACAATACCGTGCTCTACCTCTCCCTGCTCACGGCGGTGCCCCGGCTGGCACTCAGAACGAGACTGCACATGGCTGCTACGGCTGCTCCGGCCGTTTTTTTGTTCCACGTCGTCGATCTGTCCATGACGGTGGAAAGCTACCTGCTGACAGTCCTGCAACGCGATCACTACGATTTTTTGCACAATTTCGGTCTGTGGTTTTCAGTGGTAAAATTTTACAACTTCTTCAGTATTATGGCCCTCAAGCAGATTGTCTTTGTCGGCCTCTTCGGGCTTCAGTGGTGGTGGCTGGCCCGCGCCGACATCCCAGCGTCCGCAAAGAACGAAAAAGAACCTTCCTGAAGGCGCCCGGAGCGAGCGCTTAGAGCTTTGTTTTTCAGCCTTACTCGTCGTTAGCTGAGGGGGAACTTCAGGGCTCCAGGATAGTTGCGCAAGTTTCCTTATTTCACCAGCAGCATCTTGCGGCGGGCGCGGTAGCCGGCGATTTCTAATTCACAAAAATACAGCCCCCCTGCCATCTCTTTGCCGCGCTCGTCGTAGCCGTCCCAGGTGCGCGAAAAATGTCCGGCTCTCACCCACTCATCGGCCAGTACCCGGACCAACTGGCCCAGGGCATCGTAGATCTTCAACTGGAGGTTTCCGGCCTCTTCGAGGCGGCAGCGGATGAGGGTCTGATGATTGAAGGGGTTGGGGTAGTTTTGTGCCAGGTGGTAGGGCAGGAGGAGGTTTTTCTCTCCGAGTGAGCGGGTCGGGACGAGACCGGTGGGCGGTGGTGGCGGCAACTCGGCAGCCGTCGATATTTCCACGCTCTGCGGATAGGGCAACCGATATTTTCCCGGCGAAGCGGTCCACCGGGATGATCCGGTCACGCTTTTCCCGTCGGCAGCCGGAGCCAGTACTTTGGCCGCGATCGGAGGGGACATCTCGAGCTGTCCGGGGCTGCGTGCATTGATCCAGTAGCCCCTACCGCTTTCCAGCGCTTCAGCCCGCTGGTAGCGCCCCGAAAAACCAAAGGCGGCGACCACGATATCGCGCGGTTGCTGGGCGAAGTTTGCCAGCGGAGTATCTGCGGCCGGGGCACCCACCAGATTCCAGCCCCTCTGCAGATTCAGAGCCAGGTTTTCCACGGCCGCTCCCTCTATAAGATAGGTTCCACCCGTGGCCAGTTTGATCCAGTAGCCAGGGCCTGGAACCAACCGGGGGGCGGCAACATAACCTCGCTGGAAGCGGAAGGCCGCCAGGCCATCGGGAAAGAGGTTTTCCAGGGCGTTGTCCCGGGGGGCGACGGGCAGGGAGATCAGATGCCATCCAGGGGACAGTTCGAAGCTGTGCGCTGTGGTTGCGGGGGGCAGAACTTTTTTCAGCGCGGCCAGGGTGTTCAGCACGCCGAAACCCACAAATGGATTGCGCCTCAGGGGCTCCCCGGTTTCGTCCAGCAGGCTGGATTCCAGGGTGTCGTCGACGCCGTCGCGGTTGGGATCGTGCAGGTAGGGGGGCGTGGAGGGGCCGCCGTAGGAAGCCGATCGCCGCAGAATGTCCCGCACCTCCTGCGGCGTCAGCAAAACGCCGTGCCGCCGGGCCGCCGACATGACCAGGGCCGCCGTGCCCGCAACGAAGGCCGCGGCCTGGGAAGTTCCCGACAGAAAGTCCGCCTGGGTATTATAGCCGGAATTGTTCAGGGCGACGTGGTTTCCGGGCAGGGAAGACCAGATCGTGGTGCCGGGAGCAGCCAGATCCAGCTCGGCATGGTAGTTGGCATTGGCGCGGAACTTAAGCACCGGGGCTTTGCGGCCATTGCCCTGGATATCAAATTCGCCCCGCTCTAGATTGCTTACCGAAATGACCTGGGGAAAAGCGGCGGGGTACAAGAGGCTATTGGCGCTGTTGTTGCCGGCGGCGGCGACCAGGACGGCGCCCAGGGAATCGGCGAAGGCGACGGCCTCGCGCAGGGTCGTGCTGGGCTCGGATGCACCGAAGCTCATGTTGATGACACAGCCCTTGCCGCGGCTGTGGGCGGTGGCGGCGCCGTAGCGGATGGCCTCGGCGATTTCCAGGTCGGTATTGAAAGAGAAATTCAGTTTTACGACGACGATGGGACTGTGCCAGGAAAGGCCCACGACGTGGGGAATGCCGGCGTTGTCGGGCTCGGCACCACAGATACCGGCGATGTGGGTTCCGTGGCCGTGGGGGTCACTGATATCGGGTGAGCCCAGGCCGGTGCTGTCGAAATACCAGCCGTAATAATCGTCCCTAAGGCCGTTGCCGTCGTCGTCGGGGTCGCCGTTGCCATCGGGGTCGCCCGGCGGATCGTTGCGCCACAAGCGCTGCTGCAGGTCCACGTGTGCGGTGTCCACACCCGAATCGATGATTACCATGAGAACCTCTTCATGGCCCTGCTCCAGTGCCCAGGCCTGCGGCAGGTCGATGTCTCGATCTGCATCGTGCTCATGCCGCGCCCACTGGTGATCGGCACTGGAGCTGGAATCGATTTCGGCGGGAAATTCGCCTGCGATCCGGTAGATTTGGCTGGCTTCGGCGTAGAGTACCCCGGCTTCGCGCCGGTAGTGCTGCAGAATTTCGTCAAGCGAAAGGTCAGCTGGTGGCTGGATGCGGTAGGTCGGGGACAGGTGGCCCCGCTTGCGGATCCGGGACCCGCTGCGGGTATTCAGTCCATAAATGCGGCTAATGGGGGTTTCGGGGGCGAAGCGCACGAGAATTTCGCGCGGGGCCTGGCGCTCCCGGCCGGGAAGAGCTTTGGCGCTGGCGTTCAGCTCCTCCTGCAGGTTGTCCATATTCTGCCGAAAAGGGGTAGAAAAATCCAAATCCAGCTTCAGGGTATCCGTGCCACCGGGGCGGATTTCAACGCCCTCTCCGGCGACTGGAAAGCGCAGGATGATGCCGCTCTGCCGATCCTGGGCATAAGCGGCGTAGGTGCCGGGAAGCAGATCCAGAAGGATGGGGGCTGGAGGGCAGTCCTTGCAGCTGAAGTGCGGGTCTTGTGCTGCTCCGCGGCGGACAATTTCCAGGTCAAAGGCGGTGGAGGGAGGCGCGCCGCCGCTATGGGGCTGGACGAGGAGGTTACCTGGCTGCTGCGCCCTTGCCGTGCTGGACAAGAGGCACAGGCAGCAAAGGAGCAGATACGGGGAGGTATGGCGGAGTGCGTTCATCTGGGGGGGCAGGGGGGCTCTGGAGGCATTGCAAGTGGCAAGCGGGGCGAGATTTGCCGCTGGATTTTATTCCTGCTCCCGCCGCAAACTTCGCTTGATAGGGCAAAATCCCCTCTGCAGCTGGAGCACTGTATATTATAACAGGAGTATTGACTAAATATGGGTTTCTAAGGAGCGGGGGGCAAGCAGAGGATGATCTGTGCCTACTGCATGGATCTGCAGGTGAGCCTGCGCCCAGTCCGGGCCGACCTGCTTCTGAATCTGGTTTAAAAGTTAATCAAGGAGGAGTCAGGACGATGAGGGAGCAAGGTGATTTGCAGTTGGCGATGCGGCGTCTGGCAGCCCTGGAGTCGCAGAACCGCAGGCTGAAACAAAGGGGAATTTGCGCCTTCGTGGCGCTGGCCGGTTTGCTGCTGCTGGGCCAGACCCTGCCCCAGCAGCGCGTTCTCGAGGCCGAGCGCTTTTATCTGCGCGATGGGGGCGGCCGCAACCGGGCCGAATTGAGCCTCTCCGAGGATCGCTCGGTGAATCTGTTGCTGCGCGATAGAAATGAGAAAATACGCGCCTGGCTGGGAGTTTCGGCGGCTGGTGCGCCGCGCCTGGAGTTGCGCGATGCCCGGGGCCTGCCCCGGGTAGAGCTGGAAGTCGACGCCAATGATCTGCTGCGGCTTGATTTGAGCGATGTGCAGGGCAGGGAACGGGTCCACCTGGAGGTGGGGGCCGGGGGGGCGCCCCTCTTGGAACTTTCGGGGGCGGGGGATGGGTTCCGCAACAGCCTGCAGCTGCAGGTGGAAGATGCACCCCAACTGCGCTTTTACAATCGCGACACAGCTTCGGCGGGGATGGGGCTCTACAGTGCTGCGGGCACCTTGCGCGCTGGTTTGAGTGTCGCTGCCGATGGCACGCCGCGGCTGATTTTCCTAGATGCGGCCGAAGAAATTGTCTTCGGCGCCCCCGAGTGAGGCCGGGATGGCAAGCGCAAAGCCGCCCCGCTATCGGATGCACCAACTGGTCTATGGTTGCGTCCTCGCACTGATCCTCTTAGGGCTGGCGTTCAGCACCGGCCTGGAGTGGCAGGAGTGCCTCCGCCTGGTGTTGATTCAGGGCGGTCTGGGGCTGCTCTACCGCCGCTATCGGGACCGCTTGGGAGCCGGTATTGGCATTTCGCAGCAACAGGGAAAAAGTTACCCTGGGGCCATCCTGGCCGCTCTGTCCGTGGTCTTTGCGCTTTCCCAGTTCGGTCCGGCCTCCCACGACCAGTCGGCCTTTGCCCATTTTTATCGCGGCACTGTGCTGCTGCTGATCTACGTCCCCTTTGCCCTCTTCCTGGCCTCTGGTTACGGTCCCCGGCTAAGACCTCTGAGGCGGGCGGATTGGCTGGTTGCCGCCGTGGTTGGCGGTGCCGTAGGGTCCTTGTTCACAACCAGCCAGCCAGACCTTAGTACTTTGACAGGGGAGAATATCCTGGCCAGCGCCCGCTACCTGGGTTATTTGCTGGTGTGGTTTCTGGTTACCAGACTGTATGTCGATCCCGGTTGGGCGGTGGAGCAAAGAAGCGGGTTGGCCGGACTGGCCGGCAACAGGTGGCGGGGGACGCTGGCGGGCATCATGGTATTGTTCACGGCCGCGGTGATTTCGGGGAGCTACCGGGCGGGCGGGGTGCTATACGCCTACCAGCAGGGGCGCGATTTGCTGCAGCGGGAAAATTGGCCGGCGGCGCTGGAGCACTACGAAGAGGTGCGCCGGATGAATCAGCGGGTGGGCCTGGAGTCGGTGCAGGAGGCCACTCTGCTGGACCTGGCCTTTCTCTACCTGCAGGGGGATAGGGAACAGGCGGCGCAAGCCATTTTCGCTAATTTGCGGCGCATGGATCGCAGGGCGGCCATGCAGCTCCGCATTGCCGCTGTCTACCAGCGGGCCGGGCGCTGGCGCCGGGCGGCGCACCTGTACCGGAATTATCTCCGGGTGGCAGGAGTGGATACGGTGGTGCTGCAGCACCTCGGTGAAGTTTGTGTGTATGCGGAGGACAGAGCGGGGCTGCAGCAACTGGTAGGGGAATATCGGCGTGCCCCCCGGCTCGAAGAGGCCAGTGCCCGGCAGCACGTTCTGCTGGGTGATGCGCACTTTTACCT
>CAXFTV010000026.1:0-4642 GCA_964005845.1 uncultured bacterium | reverse complement strand
GATTTCCGGCGGCCCCCAATCCCAGCGCACCAGCGCATCCGCACTCCACACCTCCACCCCCCCTTGCGCACTGCCAAGCACCGGGCATTCTATCCCCGTATCAAGGCGGAATCGGCCGCTGAAAACCCAGCCCACATCCCGGTCGGGGGTAAGCATGTCGGCTGCCATATCTCCAGCGGGAATTCCCCACATCATCACCTCTTCTATTTCTGCATCAGCCAGCAGTCGCAGCACCGAAATAGCCTGACATCCCCCGCCCGATATCTCGCTGCCGAGCCGCCGCACACAAGCCCCTTTCAACCCCCCAAATTCACCGCCGCGCAATCGTTGCGCAGCCTCCTGGACCTCGTAGGCGGCACGTTGCATGGTGCCGCCGCCATAGACCACTCCCCGCGTGCGGCAAGCTTCGACCATCTCGTCGGCATCGGCCAATAGCGCCGCCATGGGTTTGTCGGTCGAAATCCCCTTGACCCCGGCCTCGGCGCAGGCCAGCACCACCTCCTTGTAGTATTTGCAGGGAGTAACTGCCACTGCAATATCAGGTACTTCACGCTGCAGCAACGCATCGAGATCCGCGTATAGGGCCCCGACTCCGAAGTATTCGCCCATGGTTTTGCGGCGCAGGGGGTTGGGCTCCACTATTGCGACGATTTCGGTGTCCGGGTAGGCCGCATAACCCCGCGCTACATACTCGCCGTGATTGCCACAGCCAATTATCGCAACTCTGTACTTTGCCTCACTCATTAACCTTTCCTTCGAACGAACATCCCAATTGATCGCCGGCATGAAGGATTCCAGCGGCGCCATCTTTTCACTGAGTCTATTCCTGAACGCCCCTGACAAACCACTCATCTTCGCGGGGGAAGATTCGGTCCTGGCAGCCGGCCTGATGCAGGGGGCCTGCGGCGGAATCGGTGCTACCTATAATATCATGCCGCACCTCTTCGTGGCGCTGTGGGATAGCTTTCGGGCCGACAAGCTGGAAGAGGTGGGCCGGATTCAGGCGCGCATCAATCAGTTGATCGATGCACTCCTGCTGGTGGATCTCTTCGCTGGTCTCAAGCAGGTCCTGGCCTGGATGGGACTGGAATGCGGCGGTCCGCGCACGCCCAACCGGCTGCTTAGCAAAGGGGAAACCGCAAAACTGCGGCACGCACTCGAAGCGGTAGGATTTTTTGAGGAGACATAAAACACCTGATGTATTAGGCGCTTCGCCGCGCGGGAATTTCCCCGCCCGACGCCCATTTGCTCCCCCTGTGGCTTAAACTAGGCCATACTTAGTTTTAATCTGAGCTATTCCCAACCAGAGCCGCCAGTCGTTCGGGGGCGCGCCCGATGTAATCCAGCGTTTCAAGATTGGCCAGCATGCCGGCCGGTTCAAAGGTGAATTCGCCGCCATAGTTGTGCGCCGCCAGGCCCGCAAATATTTCGCCCCACTGGATCTCATCCCCTTCTACCAGGGGCGGGTGGTGACCGGCGCCATTCCTGTATCCCTGCAAGTGGATATGGCGCAGACGCTGGCCGCACTGCTGCAAAATGAGAGTTGGCGCTCCGGCCACGGTCATGGGATTGACGCCCTGCTCGTCGAATTCGTGGGCTATGTCCAGAATCATGCCCACCTGGGGATGGTCCAGGCGCTCGAGAAAGGCCACCCTATCCTTGATTTTTACCCCCTCCCGGTTGAAATTTTCCACCGCGATTACCGCATCTGTGCCCTCGATGTAACGGCCCATTTCCGCATAACTTTTTTCCACTGCCCCCGCGGCGACCCCGGCGTGCGAGCACCAGAACTTGCCCCCTAGTTCGAGCAAGGTATCCAGCTGGCGGCAGCAAAGCTCCACCCGTTCCTGCCGCTGGGCTTCGCTCTCTACCCCCTCAAAGCTGGTTTTATAGGCGTGGTAGGCCACTACTTCAATGCCGCAGTTGCGGCACATCTGGTCGACGAGCCGCATGCACCGCTTGTCCCCCAGATCGTACTGATCGGGACTTTCCAGCAGCTCGATGCGACATATTCCATGCTCGGCCAGTTCCTCCAGAGCGGCTTCGCACAGGGGCCGGTAACCCTGAAAAACAAGAGTGGAAATTGAAAGGCGTGCCCTAATTTCCGCGGCGCTATAAGAATTATTTCCCTTACTCATATCACTCCTTCCTCGGCATCATTGACTGCGCGTTTTGAGACAATCATCGGCGAGCGCCTGCAGCGGGGTAAAATCGCGGTTGTTGTGATACCAGGCCCGCTCCGTGCCGCTACAGGCATTACTGACGGCATTGTAGATCAGGTACATAATCGCCCGCCGCCAGGGCGAGACATTATTGGCCGAGCCGTGCAGGACATTACAATGGACAAAACCGACTGAACCGGCCGGTCCGACCAATGCCTCGATACCGTTTTGGCTGGCGAGCCTTTCCATGGTCTGGGGATCTACGTGCATGAGGTCGTAGCCCTTGCCCCTGGCATCCTCGTGCAGTTTCGCCTCCATCAGGCCATGGCGGTGCGAACCTGGTATGACTAGAAGGGGCGATTTGACAGCCGAACAATCGTCGATAAATACGGTTGCCATTATGCAGCGGGGTTCTGCCATGCCGTCGATGGCGCGCCATGGCGGATAATCCTGATGCCAGTCCCAGGCCGCGCCACCGCCGAACCCCTGTTTGGGGTTCAAGCGAGTCTGATGCAGGTAGACCTCATCCTGCAACAACTGCCGCACCGGGTGCAACAAACGGGGTAGCAGGGCGAGCCGGCGATAGGGTTCGGAAAAGACGTGGGCTCCAAAGACCAGGCGGGCGGCCGTGGGATCGCCTTCCTCGCGGATTACTTCCGGCCCCTGGCGGCGCAAGATTTCAGCCATAGGTTCTTGCAGACAGATGACCTCATCTGCCTCCAGCAATCCTGGAAAAAACAAAAAGCCCCGTTCTTCGAACTCTGCGAGTTGGCATTCGTCGAGTTGCATAGTCTGCAATCCCCGATCGCTAAGGAGCTACTGAGCGCATCCGCAAAAAACATGCCCCCCAATGCCGACCCATTGCGCCCAGTTTTTCTTGGGCTACTTGCTGCAATTTCCCCCATACCGGCAGCGCAAGCGGCAGCTGGCGCCGGGCCGATTCCCGAAGGCCAGGGCGACCTCGAGCCAGCGCCTGCCAGCGCGCCCATCGAGACGATGGAGAATAATATCATCCCAACCCCCACAAGTCAAACCGCTCTGCGGGGCTCCGATATCCCTGCTTTTTTCTTGCGATCTCCGAAGGACAAAGCAGTTGGCAGATTGGTTGGTCGGCGTTCCCGGTCCGCCAATTCCAAAAAACCCTCGCAAAACTCCAATCTGCACCTGCGCCCGCGCTCGGGCCACAGAGCGAATTCTAAGACGACTTCTAGGCGGATGCGCGGGGATCTCGTTTCGCAGTTCTGGCCCCTGGCGATCGTAAAAGCCCCGGCCCCGCGATCTACCTCCCATAGCCCCAAGTCCCCTGGATAGGGCTGAAAAAACGGGCAGGTCCTGGTAAGAGTTGTCGCCCCTAGAACGGGTGCCTATATTCTTGCCTAAAATCAAGCGGAGCTCAAGATGGAATGGATCGATACAAGTTGTCGCGGCGGCAGTGCCCGCGATCACGCCCGGGGTACCCCGACGGTGGAACAACTCCTGGCCGAAATGGACCGACTGCACATCCACCGGGCCCTGGTGACCTCGGCCTGGTCCGATAACCTGGCCCCCGAATATGCCAACCGCCAACTTTTCGACGACCTGCAGCCCTTCGAACGCCTCTATCCGGTCCCCGAAGTGCTGCCCGAGGGGGGCGCAGATTTCCTCGATCGCCAGGGCGAGGCAATCGAGCATTTCCTCTCCCGGGGTGCCATGGCCGGGGTGGCCCTGTGCAAAAAAAACAGCTTTCCCCTGACCCACTGGTGTGCCGGCGAAATGCTTGAAGCCATGCAGGCGGCGCGCCTGCCGCTGATGGTTCTGTTCGGCGATATCGAACCAGATCACCTGCACAATCTACTGGCTGACTTTCCCGCGCTTCCGGTCATCCTGCACGAAGTGCCCCGCGTTGGCTACCATCGCATCGTCTATCCTCTACTGGCAAAATTTCCCCAGCTCCACATGGTCTGCGACCCCCCCCACTTCGTCTTTCAGGGCATCGAGTACCTGGTTGGCCGCTGCGGCCCCGAGCAACTGCTCTGGGGCACCCGTTTTCCCATTTCGGAAGGCGGCTCAGCCCTTGCCGGTATTACCTACGCAGCCATTTCGGATGCGGCGCGGACGGCCATTGCCAGTGGCAATATCAAACGACTAATGGAGGGAATTCGCCGTGGCTGATCGCTATATGGAAGCCGGCTGGGAAGGGCATTCCATCGAATTTCACTTCGTCATGGACGCCCATGCCCACCTGGGACAGCACGAAAACTTCGTCAGCATTGGCGCCACCGCCGCGGCCATGCTCCAGTGCAAGGAGCGCATGGGCATCGACCTGACCGCCATCAGCTCAATTCCCAGCACCATTGGTGGCTGGACCCATGGCAACGATGAAGTAATTCAGGCCCTGCAAAGATTCCCCGATCGCTTTCTTGGCTACATCACCATAAACGCCCACAATCCCTCCAGTGTTCTGCGCGAAGCCGAGCGCTGCTGGTCCGCCGGTTGCCGGG
>CAXFTV010000025.1:0-6431 GCA_964005845.1 uncultured bacterium | reverse complement strand
TGCGCTCAATTTTTGCCGATGTCGACCACGACGGCGACCTGGACCTGCTCGTCCTTGAAGAAACCACAGCCCGGCTTTGGGCCAACGATGGCACGGGCGCATTTGCAGATATCAGCAACCAGGCTGGCCTCGCTGCAAATGCCTCTGCCCACCAAGCTTTTTTCACCGACTTCGACAACGATAGAGACATCGATTTCTTAATTCTCTCAAACGAATCCCTGCAACTCTATACCAACAACCGCGATGGTACCTTTTCCAATATCGCCGCCCCTCTCGGACTAGTTGCAAGCAGCCCTATCGCCCTTTGTGTAGAAGACTTCAATCAGGATAGCTACATGGACCTTTGCAGCCTATCGGCGAGCAGCTCATTGACCCTCCTCACCAATGAAAAAGGAAAAAAATTTACGGCTCGCTCCCTGGATATGGACCTGCCGGAGCCGCTGCATGGCATGCGACCGGCAGATTTTGACAACGATGGCGATATCGACCTGCTACTCTTCGGTGCTGATGGCATTCATCCCCTCGTCTGGCACCAGCGGGAATTTCACCTCCAGGATCGACTAATGCACTCAGACAAGGGGAATCAACAGGTATTAGTAGCCGATTTTGATACCGATGGCACCCCGGATGTCTGGGCGGATGGTCGGTACTGGCGCAACGAAACCACAGCGGGCAACTGGATCGCGATCGACCTTCTGGGTTTAAATAGCAATCGCGATGGCATCGGCACCAAAGTCGAAGTAAAAACCACCAATCGCCTGCAAAAAAAAGAGTTAAGGGGTGGCAGTGGGGCCCCGGACGTACTGCACTTTGGCTTAGCCCGGGAGGACTCGGTAGAATTCATCCGGATTCTCTGGCCTGGCGGAGTGCGCCAGACCGAACTGGCCACCCCAGCTCGTCGGCGTCTTGAACTTACCGAACTCGACCGCAAAGGTACTTCATGCCCCATCCTCTACGCCTGGGATGGCGCCCAATTCCGCTTTGTCACAGACATACTCGGTGGCGCGATAATCGGCTATCTTACCGCACCAGGACACTACAATACACCGGATACTGATGAATACGTAGCGCTGGATAAAATTGCTCCCAGAGATGGCCGCTACGTGCTCAAAATAGCTAACCAGCTAGAAGAAATCATCTACCTGGATGCCCTGCATCTGGTCGCGGTTGATCATCCAGCAGACGTCCGGGTATTTCCCAATGAACGTCTGCTCGCAGCCCCACCATATCCTGACTTCCGCCTTTACCCCTTAAAGAATCTGCGCCCCCTACAGGGAGCAGTCGATTATCGCGGCAAGGATATCCAACACCTGCTCCAAAGCGTCGACGACAACTGGTATGAAGGCTTTGAACTGACATCTATACACGGCTACGCCAGGGAACATTCCATCACCCTGGATGTGGGTGACATCGCTCCGGATAGCCACCCCGTACTCCTGGCCCATGGCTGGGTCGATTACGCGCACTCCACTTCAAACTGGGCAGCGGCCCAGCAGGGACTCAGCCTCTCCCCTCCGCGGGTAGAAGTTCCCGATGAACGGGGCGACTGGATCACGGCCAGCACGGATATGGGCTGCCCGGCTGGCCTGCCCAAAAATATGCTCTTTGACTTGAAAGGCATTTTTAAAAGCAGTGATCACCGGCTGCGCATAACTACTAACGCCGCCATTTACTGGGACCAATTTCAGGTGGCTAGCCGAGTTGAAGCGCCACTTCAAATCCAGCGCCTGCTTCCCTCGCGCAGCGATTTGCAGTGGCGTGGCTATCCCAGTCACACCGCCATAAAGAACACCTTTGCCTTTCGCTACCACTACGACCGCCTGCAACTAGAAGCCGAATGGGGGACCCACGAGGGCGCATTTACGCGCTTAGGCGAAGTTGGAGAATTGGTGCAGCAAGCAGACGATCGCTATGTTATTATGTTCCACGGCGATGAACTGACTGTAGAATTTTCGGCGGCTGAGCTGATGCCCCTAAAACCAGGTTTGCAGCGCAGTTTTCTCCTCTATGCCGATGGTTTTGGCAAGGATATGGACTTTCATTCCGCCCACTCCCTAACGGTTGATCCACTGCCCTTTCACGGGATGTCGTCCTATCCCTATCCAGCGGCTGAAACCTATCCAGCGACTGAGGCGCATCTGGACTACCTGTTAAAATACAATACGAGATATGTTAAAGGATACTACGAGTGAGGCGTGTTATGCATCCCCATTCATGGCCCCGATATAATTGCCAATCGCTAAAGTCATTCGTCCTAGCCCCTACATCGGCGTTGCGGAACCAGAGCACTTACGCATGACTTCTCACTGCTCACAAGGGGGCAGTACAGCCAACAGGTTTTTTCGATAGCCATTGATAGCCCCCCCGGGCAAGGACTGCGAGAGCAATTTCCCAACCATCAATTTCAGACCTTCCTCACCTTGACTTTTCAGGTTTGCTCCAGGATATTAGAATCGCACTGAGATTCTTCCCAGGGATGTGCTCAGCTCTCCATAACAAAGCCGATGATCAAGAAAATACTCCGTTACTCTCTGGCTTTCCTAGTTTTTTATGCCCTTGCCTTTGCCGGGATCTACCAACTTTACAACGACAACCTGCCCGAACTGGATGAATTGGAAAATTTCCAACCCAAGCAAATCACCAAGGTCTTCTCAGCGGACGGTAAGCACCTGCAAGATTTTTTGGAAGAAAATCGAGAAATCCTCACCTATGAAGAGATCCCCCAAGCTATGAAAAACGCTCTTCTTTCCATCGAAGACCGGCGTTTTTTTTCTCACTGGGGCATTGATATCCACCGCATTTTCGGAGCCATTCTGGGCAATGTAAAATCACTCAACCCGACTGCTCAAGGGGCCAGTACCCTAACCCAACAATTGGCCCGCAATTTGTTTGAAAAGGTAGGCCGTCAGAGTGGCAGCAGTTCCCTCGAAGCCACCATGGCCAGCTACGGCCGTAAAATCCGCGAACAGATCACTGCAGTAAATATAGAACGGCTCTACACCAAGCGCGAAATTCTGACGATGTACCTGAATACCGTGTTTTTCGGGTATGACCGCTACGGTTTAAAGTCAGCTGCTCGCTACTACTTTGATCGAGATGTAAAAGATCTCAAGGTCGAGGAATGCGCGATGCTGGCCGGACTTCTCAAAGCCCCTAATACCTACAACCCGCGACAAAATCCCGAGAAAGCAATACGGCGTCGCAACCAGGTTCTGCAGGCAATGGCCGAGGCGGGCAAACTCCCAAGCAGAAGTTATAAGGCATTGCAAAAACAACCGATCCTCACCCGCCGGGGCCAGCGTGCCGAAACCTATGGGCTAGCGCCCTACTTTATCGAATACGTGCGCCAGATCCTCATTCGCCAGTACGGCTCGGGAATCTACCGCGACGGCTTTACCGTTCGTACAACTCTGGATTCGCGGCTTCAACAAATTGCTGAAAAGCACTTTGACAAGGAAATCGGCATCGTCCAGGAACGCGTAGACAAATTTCTTGCCAAACAGGACTCTGCAGCTGGCCTGCCGGCTTCCGCCCAGGTGCAGGCGGCCTTTGTTGCAATGGATCCACAAACCGGCCACATTTTGGCCATGATTGGAGGGCGCGACTTCAGCGAGAGTCAGTTCAACCGCTCGACCCAAGCCCTGCGTCTGCCTGGATCATCTTTTAAACCCTTCGTTTATACGGCAGCCATCGACAACAATCGCTTTGCCATAGATATCTTTGATGACAACGCGATAACTATAAGAGAATACAATGGTGAAATTTGGGATCCGGAAAATTACGACAAGACCTTCCTTGGCCCCCTGACTTTGCGCGAGAGCTTAAAGAGGTCCCGCAATTTGATCGCCATCAAACTGGCCCAGGAGATAGGCCCACAGCGCATAAAGGGGTACGCCCAGACCATGGGCATTCGCACCCCCGTCCAGCCGGTTACCTCAATCGCCATAGGTACTAGCGCAGTACGCCTACTGGAACTGGTCTCAGCCTATGCCGTCTTTCCCAACAAAGGCATCTACGTGGAACCTGCAGCAGTCGATCACATCACCGACAAAGAAGGCAATACCATTTTCGCCCAGAAAACAATTCGGCGCGAGGTGCTGCGACCTGCAGTAGCCGTGATCATGACGGATTTGATGCGCTCGGTGACTGACGAACCAGGTGGTACGGGTTATAAAATCCGCACTCGCTATGGATTTAGGCCGACCGCCGCCGGCAAAACCGGTACCACCAACGACTATGCCGATGCCTGGTTTATAGGTTTTACACCGCACCTAGTCGCAGGTGTGTGGGTGGGAATGGACGACCCCAGCCTCAGTCTTTGGAAGAGACAGTCCGGGGCGGTGGCTGCGCTGCCTTTATGGGTGCGCTTTATGAAGGAAGTATATCGCAAGGTAGAACCCTATCGAAGTCGCGCGCGGGAAACATTTGACTACCCCGAGAACCTGGTGACAAAGCGCGCCGTATGCAAAGACTCCCATAAACTAGCTACCAAGTACTGCCCCCATCGGGATGATGATCTTTTCATCAATGAAGGAGCTCAACCCAGCTTCTGCCCCCTACACGGAGGCGATAAAAAAGGCGCTCCTGGCAGCAGGCTACAGCGGTTTTAAAATCTTGCCCCCCTGTTACTCTAGCCGCAAACCTTGCGGCCGAGAATTGACTTGCCCCCAGCGTTAGGGGCGCAACCCCTGTGAATGCCAGACCGAGGGCTGCTTCAGACCGCCGGTTTTTCTTATTCCTCAACTTTAACCTTGGTGGCCATGCGCCTTTCTGCTCTGCGCTTCAACTGCTCGACTTTCTTGCTCAACTCCACTATTTCCTTTTCCAGAGCGCCGATGTCCTTCTGTACTGACTCGACTTGTTGATTAATTTCATTGGTGGAAACCTGCTCGACTTCAACCTGTTCCTGGCAAGCTTGAATCTCCATATTGGCCTGATCAACCTTGGGTTTCAAACCCGCATATACTTTGAGGTAATCTAATATAATCCAGATCAGAAAACCGGCGGCGCCAATCGCTATTGCCAGATATACACCGCTCATTTAAGCACCTTTAAGGTTAAGGGAAAATTCATTGTAAATTCTGCATCATCTCGGTAATGCTGGCGGCATAGGCCGGGTCCATAAAACCCATGATCTTGCCAGCTTTAGCTGGTGCCAGACGGCTGATGATTCCAGCGACCATTTCTTTGCTCAACCCCGCTTCTGCGCGCAAAATTTCAGCGGCCTTGGCGGGTTTCATCGCACCGTAGTATTTGGCAAGATTAGCCAAATTCTCATCCCGCAATTCCTGGATAGCAGAATCTTCCCCGGCCGCCTTCGCTCCCATGCGCTTTTGCAGGCTATCCGCCTTGAAAAGCACCCTGGTTCTTTCCACATTCAAACTGTCTTCTTTTTCGCGCAGAATCTTGAGGCGCTCATCGTAGAAAACCCGGTAACCCTCCACCTGGCGAAAGAGGCTGTCGAGTTTATCCTCTCGCATGAGCAGTTCTTCTGACAACTGGGCAGAATCAACCTTGGGCGAAATTAACGCCTTCAGTTCATCAATGTTATCAAAAGATCCATTGATGAAAAGTATGGCCAGCAGTGCTGCTGCAAAAGAGATAAACATCCCAATGATGAGCAGGGGCACCAGCAAAAATTTCACCTGTTTACCTCATCGGAAATAAGGTTAGCAAAAACTATCTATTCCACATCATGGCACGAAGAAAATATAGAGCAGACCGCCGAGAATACTGCCGGAAAGGCCGCGCTCAACCAGTTTATATTCGGATTCAATGACCGTGCGATCAACCATATCGGAACCGCCCAGTAAGTCTATTTTATCTCCGGGCACCTCGTCTTTGCCATAGGCCAATACTTGTCTGGCCCATTCGACTTTTCCGCCCATTTCAAGGCGCAGAAATAAGTCCCCAAAGGCCTCGCGCAATCGCGGTGCGCCGAAACGAGCCCACCCCTTCTTCTGTGGTGTATACACTATTCTGGAATCGACCATCCTGTAATACATAACTCCGAAATCAGCCTCATCGGGGGAATGGGCATTGAGCGAAATCTGGTACCCCCGGGCCATCAGTGCCCGGGTCAGGACGTCTTCGACGATCCAGTTTCCCTTTTCCTTGCCATCCGGCTGCAGAGATATTTTCACCCCACGGCGCATTACCAACCCATCCAATTCTCGCTCCAGGGCCGTGCTCAAAGCCTTGCTCAGCAATTGCAGATCAGTGAAATAGTTCAGTTTATCAAGGTCCGCGTGCTGATTTTTATGTTCCTGAACAACTCGGACCAAAGTCCGCCCTCCCAGCGGAATATGCCAGAAATGCCCTGCGGGTTTGAACCAGCTTTTCCAGGGGAAGGGACCGGTCTTCAAAGGCCGGACTTCCAGTTCCAGTTTCAACTCCTGCCCGGGCTCAAAGCGTCCGACGTCTTTGATTAG
>CAXFTV010000024.1:0-8644 GCA_964005845.1 uncultured bacterium | reverse complement strand
GTATGGCGAAGGGGAATGGAAGACCCGTCAACACGGCTGGACCCAGCGGCGCACCTGGCGAAAACTGCATCTGGGCATCGATGCCGATACGGGCGCAGACGCCGGGAGAAGTGGCTCGTTTGTATGGCGACGGGGCCTATGATCGGGGGAAGTGCATCATCGGCTGGCCGATCCCTCGCAACAGGCTACGCCCATTGAGTCGGTGATCCCGCTGGGCAAACCCGAGTCCTACAAAGTCGAGGTGAACCGTTGATCTCAAGTGCCAAAGAAGGAACCTCATACCCTAGACCATTCGTGCACCAACGCCTTCCGCTACGGCAATTCCCAGAGAATACCTTCAAGCGCGGCCTTGCCGCTCGATGCGATCCGCACTTGCGCATAAGCCATCGCGGAATCGTCCTGTTGCCCTGCGCGGAATTTCTCTTCGATTGCGAGTGCTTTTTCCCTCGGTGAAAAATACGCCTCTATTCCGTAGTGCATGGAGAGCGAAACCATTTGGTCTTCTCGATAGAAATGCTGGACCCGACCGCGAATAAAAATTCCTTCTTCCGGCGCTTCGGCGGTCACATTATTCGCGCGGAATACGCCGTTGCGCTCTGTTAAGTGCACGTAGGCCACAGCACCTGTCTTGAGCTGTAGCATTTCATCGATTACTCGTTCATCCAGATCGGCTATATCGTAGTCCAGATGGACGTAGTTTCCGCGAAATAAGCTGCGTGGATCCAGCGGAACAATCTCCAAAACGGCGGGCTTGCCGGTCCAGAGTGGGTACACGCTCGAGAGGTACTCTCCGGCCAGAATTACCAATTGAAAAACAGCGACGAGCACAAAAGAGCGAATCAGCGTTTTTTTGTTCATCCGCCTTGTTCCTGCGCTTGAGCCTGAGCCGAAAATCGGCGCCAGAATCGAGCGGCGGCCATGAGAATACCCGCGCAGACCATAAAGAGGATCGCCGTACCTAAATAATCTCCTACCAGGTCGAAATAGCGAAAGAAGGCAAGCAAGAGCAGCATGCCTACGCCCATGTAGAACGACGATGTAGAGGTTTCTTGCACCGCTTCAATGACAAATGCAATGCCGCAGACAACCGCCAGCAGGTTGCCGGCCACTTGCCAACTCAGGGGATCGCCGTCGAAATACGCCACGGTTAGCATTGCTGCGGCCCAAAAAACGACACAGACGCCCGACCCTGCAAAACCCAGGAGTGCCTGGCGACCCAGTCCCTGCTTGAGGCTCAAGCCCAGTGCTCCCAACCAGCTTCCCAATCCGATGGCCAGCGAAATCCACAGCCATAGCACAGCAGAAAATCGCTCTTCAAATAGGCTTTGCCACGGCCCTTCGAAACTCATGGTCAAAAGTAGAATCACGGCTCCGCGCAAACCCCAGAGCCGCAAGACGCCGCCATAAATCTTCGCCGTTTCGCGCTCTGCTCCTTTTTCCATCCAGGTTCCGACCATCACCGAGGCGATGCCGCAGGCCATTGCCAATACGCCATTTTCGAAGCTGCTCGCTAATCCTCCTTGGGCTCGGCCCATCCACCACATTGCCAATCCGGCCAACCACATATTGCCCCCGATTACTGCTACTAAAAACACCAGCACGCTAGTGCGTAACGAATGGGCAAAATAGAGTGAACAACCGACGAATACGAGGAAGCTCCACGGCATTACTTCAAATTCAATTTCGGTGAAAAACCAAACAGTACTCAGCAGCTGTACCAGTAGCATCAAGACGATGCTTCTGGTCAAAAGAGCCAATGGCAAGACCCCGATCACCCACCAGTAGATCCCATCGGGGTAATGTTCGCCGAGGTGATAAATCTGGGCAATGAGCATAATGGATGTGCCATAGAGTATCGCGCCGAGAAAAAACCAGCGTACCCCCGCATCGTTTCGCTCCTGACTAAATGCGCGAATTCCCATCCAGTTGGCCGAAACCGTTAGCGCGATAAGTCCCACCATCCGCACTGCGCGAGGAATTTCTTCCCAATTCGCTGAAACCAGCACAATAAATGCAAGCCCGACAAATAGAGCTGCGAAAGTCATTAAAATATTGTACCCGCGAGTACTTTGGTCGCCCGCAGGCAATTGGGCATCGTACAGCGCCAAGATCCGCTTCGCCTGGTCGCGAGAGATCAAGTCTCGTTCGACCCAGCGCAACGCTTCGGAAGCAAGCTCTCTCTTTAATAAGCGGATGAGTTTCAAAGGGGGAACGTCAGAAAAATCAGTTGTTGGAAAATTCCAGAGTTTTGTTATACCTCAATATAGGAAATGCAAAAGCCCTTTTCCAGGTTGGTCGGGGGCGAATGCCAGAGCCAAGAGGACGGTGTTATGCGGACGGCTAACGAGCTTTTCTAACAACCTGCACTTCCCCCCTCGAATCTGTTGCTCAAGCGATCTTCCTCCTCTAATCTCCTGCGAGGGCGGGGCAGTCAATGACTGCGACGACCGGGAGGTGATGCGGCGAGCGGCCGCATATTTGCACGAGTTACTGGTTGCTTGAGGATTGAGCTGAGGTCTTCTATCGGGACGTCGCCGCTGCCTCTGCGGTCGATGAACAGCATTGCGACAGTTGTAAAGTCACTCGGCCTTATCCCGCCAGGCCGGTTGGGTGACGTGCAGGAGGTAGGCGTGTTCTGGCACGACGATCGTAGTCTGAGTACCCTTCTCAATATAGCCCAGATCGCCGACCTCGAAAGTGATCGGATCCTGTCCTGCGGTGTGCACTTCGAGAGCGCCTTCCACCAGAAAGAAGACCTCATCGTACGTGAAGGTCCACTCCAGTCGGCTGGGTTCGGTGTACTCGGTAAAACCGGCCGCCAGATTGTTCCCCTTCCCGATAATGGGATCGGATACCTGCACGGTTGCTCCAGTCACGTCCAGCAGTTGCAAATCTCGCTGGTGAGCCTCAATGATCTGGATCATGTTGCCCGCCCATAAATCCGATTGGCTACGATTTTTCCATCGCGCAGTTGGCAGACGTGCACCTCAGCGCTCTCTAGGTCTTTACCTACCCGCCATTCGACCGCCACCATATCTCCCTGGGCAATGACGTTCAGGATCTCTCCCCGCAGTCCGGGCACTTCCTTGTAGAGGCAACCCTGCCAGAGTTGCACGATAGCGTCGTTGCCGCGTACGGGCTCCGGCGTGCCCTCGAGCACAGCGTCTTCTGCGTACAGATCTCGCAAGCAGGCCCAATCTTCGCGCAGCGGCGCCTCAATGGCTTCGCGGGCGACCTGCGCGTTTTTCTCCATGGACATGGCGTCTCCTTTCACAACTAGAATGAAGGCATGCTCCCCTATGCAGACAAAGCCTTACGGGAACTCCAGCGCAAGTATAGGAAATTCAAACGCCCGCTTCCAAATGCCCAGGAGCGCACCGCCCCCTGCTCCGCAGGATGGCAATGTGCAGCGCAGCGCCTGGTGCGTCCATTGCAGCAGCGCAGTATTCTGGATTCCCACCGGTTGACCCAATACACAAAAAGGCCCTTTATTTCTGCGATACATGGGGTTGGTCAGCCCTGTTCTGGCCGTCACATTCCGATCAACCAAACCCGGGCAGTGAAAGATGGAATACAGGAATCTCGGTAACGCTGGAGTCAAGGTGTCGCGGCTGTGCCTTGGAACGATGATGTTTGGTGGTGCGACGAACGAGCGGGACTCGATCGAAATCATTCATCGAGCGATGGATGATGGCATCAACTTCATAGATTCGGCGAACGTCTACAACGATGGCGAAGCCGAGAGCATCCTCGGCAAGGCAGTCAGCGGTCGCCGCGACAGGGTGGTGATTGCGACAAAGGTTTTTGGTGCTCGCGGCGATGGGCCAAACGACCAGGGCAACGGCCGGATTCACATCTTCAACGAGGTGGAAAACAGCCTGCGTCGTCTCGGCACCGATTATATCGATATCTACATTCTGCACCGCCGCGACTACGAGACACCGCTCGAAGAATCGATCGAAGCACTGAACGATCTCGTTCGCCAGGGGAAGGTGCGTTATGCCGGCTGCTCCAACTTCTACGGCTACGAGCTGGCGCAAGCTCTTTGGATCAGCGACCGAAACAGGTGCGCCCCCATGGCAGTCGTGCAACCGCTGTACAATATCGTCAATCGGGACGCGGAGCTGGAGTTATTGCCCTGCTGTCGTGAGCACGGAATCGGCGTGATGATCTATAGCCCACTCGCCCGGGGTGTACTTGCCGGAAAGTACCTTCCCGGTCAAGCGCCACCAGAGGGGTCACGTGCCGACCGCAAAGACCCGAGGATGATGGTCACTGAGGTCCGCGAGGAGAGTTATGAAGTGGCGCAGCGGCTCGTGCCTCTGGCCGACGCTCACGACGTGACCCTGACCCAGTTCAGTCTCAATTGGGTACTCGCCAATCCTATTGTTACTTCGGCCATCGTCGGTCCGCGAACGATGGCGCAATACGAAGACAACCTCGGCTGCCTGGGATGGGATATTTCGCAGAAGGCGCTCGACGAGATCGATGCACTCGTTCCCCCGGGCGAACATACGGGATGGGGTTTCAACGATCCCCAGTACCCGGTGCGCGGAAGGCCGAAAACCTGAGCCGCCTCCCATGGCCGGGACGCGGGAGACCGGTCGCAGAAACCGTTGTTCCTGCGACGCCCCGGCCAATCCGAATGCCCCCCTGAGTTGTGCGGGGACGGGCACGAACGCGGACGCAACCACTCGCCAGCGCCAAGCATCCGCCCGAACACGCAATATCAGGAGCTCAACCACATGAGCTTGTCTCGCTTCATAGCGCTCGCCCTCTGCTGCCTAACCCTCCGTCCCGGTACTGCAGCGGAGCTCCCTCTCCAGGCCAACCGCGTCGCCGGCCTCGAACCGGCAAAGGGGCGCCTCGTCCTGATCCGGGACGGCAAACCTGCCGCGACCATCGTGATCGGCAAGAACGCCACCCGCACTGTTCGCTATGCGGTGAAGGAGCTGAACGAGCATCTCGAGCTCAGCACCGGCACTGAGCTGCCCGTGGCCGAGGAGGGCCAGCCGATCTCGGGCCCGACGATCCAGGTGGGTGCGACAGAACTGACGGAGCGCCTGGGGCTGGCACCGCGCTACCTGGCGCCCGACAACTGGGTCGTATCGCGCGCTGGCCGGGCTCTGATACTGAGCGGCGGCGACTCGGAGTACGATCCGGAGCCCCTCTCCAGCGCCCTGTTCCCCTTCGGCACGCTGTACGCGGTGTACGAGTTTCTCGAACGCGTCGTCGGCGTGCGCTGGTACTGGCCGGGCGAGCTGGGCCGGGTCGTGCCCAAACACGCGACCCTGGCGTTGACCCGGGCGCGCTGGGGCGGTGCCCCGACCTTCGCCACGCGGTTTGCATTCAACGCCTTGCACGACGAGGCGAATTTCACCCACGACGATATCTGGACCTGGTGGCGTCGCATGCGGTGGGGTTCGCCGGGCGGCAGCCCGATCGGCATGCATTCGTTCAACGAGTGGCCCAAGCGGTTCGCCACCCAGCATCCCGAGTGGTTCGCGCTGCAAGCCGCCGGGCATCGACTGACCCAGGAGGGCAGGATGGGCGGCCACGTCTGCTTCACCGACCAGGAGGTTCTGGCGCAGACGATCGCCGACAAGCGGCGGGAATTCGACGAGAAGCCCTGGCAGCTCTACTCCTCCGTCATGCCCGGGGACAGTATGGGAGCGCACATGTGCCGGTGCGAGGACTGCCAGGCTGCTGTCCTCCCGGAAAAACCCAGCGGCGGGCGGCACACCGACTACGTCTGGAGCTTCGTCAACAAGGTCGCCCGCGAAACTCGCAAGAGCCACCCCCGGCGCCTCATCACCTGTGCTTCGTACTCGGATTACTCCGCAGTACCGGAGAATTTTGAGCTGGAGCCAAACGTAGCGGTGACGCTTTGCATCGGCTCCGCATCACTGAATCTGGCGACCTCGGCGGACGCGAGGACCTCCTATCTGCAGCGCCTCGTGAACTGGTCCGAAAAGACAGAGCATATCTACGTCTGGGACTACTGGAACAATCCGCGCTTCGACAAAGGCACGTACGGCGCGCCGACCATATTCCCGCACCTGATCCAGGATTGGTTCGCACTGGAGCGCGGCCGCGTGAAAGGACGCGTGCTCGCGTTCACCAAGTACGATAGCGAGGGAACTGATATCACGGGCCACGGGAGCTGGGCTGACTGGATCTTCGACTCGCTCAATGCGTACATCGGCATGCAGCTGATGTGGAATCTGGATCGGGACGTCGATGCCCTCTTGGCCGAGTTCTATGAGAAATTTTACGGGCCGGCCGGGCCTTCAGTCGAGAAGTTCTACGAGGCGATGGAAGCGACGTACATGGACCCCAGCAACAAATCCGAACTCTGGGATTATAGAAGTGTGTGGGGTCAGGTCTATCCCGAGGCATTCGTGCAGAAAGCCATGGCTCATCTCAGAGAGGCGGAACGGATTGCGCGGGGACAGCAGCCATATCACGCCCGCGCCACTCGAACATTGCAGGGCTTCGTGCCCTTTGAAGCCGCGAGCCGACGCTGGACCGCCGGACTGCAGAGGGAGATCGAGAACGATGCAATCCGCGTCGAGGCGACCGCCGGCAAGCCGATCGTGGACGGCAAGCTCACCGACGCATTCTGGCGCACCGCCGCCGTCGCTGGGAATTTCTGCGACAGCTTCAACAGCGTGGATCTGCACGCACAGACGCAGATGCGCTTCCTGCGCGACGCTCAGAACCTCTACGTGGCGATTCGCGCATCGCTGAGCGGACTCCCGCCCCGGCGGACGCTGCCACCCGGGAGCGAGGACGACTCGATCTGGATGGCGGACGACAGCTGCGAACTGTTCTTTGTCGAGGGCGACAAGAAATACCAATTCGTCGTCGGGCCGGACGACATCTACACGGATAACTTTCACCCGGATAGGAACACGCCCTTCACCAAAGACATGATGAAATGGGATTGTCCCGGGGTGGAGTACAAGGCCTCAACGGGTGAGAACGAATGGACGGCGGAGCTGGTGATACCGCTGGCCTCGCTCGCTCTAGCCCATCCCACGAAGGACAAACCGTGGCGCGCCAATTTCTGCCGCAACCATTTCTACAAGATCGGCGGCAAGGATGGCTGGCAGTCCGAGCTCTCGACCTGGCGCCCAACCTTCGGCTCCTTCCACAATGTCGAGCGCTTCGGCACAATGTGGTTTGAATAGGCCACACACCGCTTGACTCGATCCACGAAAATGCCCTTTATATTTCCTATCCACGCGCTAATAAGTTGTAAGGAGCCATTACTATGAGTTCGTTGGCCGAACACTATCTGCAAGCCATTCAGGAAAAGCTTATCGGCATAGAGCAGCAGCTCCCACAGATCAGTGCTGCGGCTACCATTGCTGCACAGCGCGCATGTAATGGTGGACGAGTATGGGCGGTGAGCGACGAGGAGGGGTTTGTTAGCGAACTGCAGCATCGTGCAGCAGGTCTGATGATGGTTCGCGGCATCCCAGGAGAAAATCTCTCGCTCGATGACTCGGTAGTGGGAGGCGATGTTGTTATTGCGGCGACCCAGGGGCATGCCCCCGATCGGCAGCTTGCACTCCTTGCCGGGCTGGCAGAGCGTGGCGTTGCAGTAACGCTAATAGGATCAGCTGACGGCCCAGTGCACGTTGATACTGGAGCCTTTGTCGATAACCGGTTGCCCTCAGGCACTGCGCCTATCCTTGAGTATGGTGAGCGCCAGATCTGTCCTGCGGCGAGCGCCGTCAATGTTGCTGCGGGCTGGACGTGGTGCATCGAATTCGCCAACGCTTGCGCCGCACTGGGCCGTATGCCAGTGTTTTTGATGAGCGGCGGGCTCGCATCCGGGTTTGATCGCAATCAGCAACACGAAGGTAAGCCCTTTCATGACGAGGGGGAATATCATGTGCTTTCAGGGCCAGCAGGACAAAAGGGAAGAGAGTACCTTGCCGAGTTGAATCGCTGTCTGACTTCCATTCGCGCAACTGAGATGGCGCGTTTGGACGAAATCGGGGCACTTGCCGCTGAAGTGCGCAGCGCTGGACATTCGGTATGGTGTGCATCAATTGGACATAACCTTGGTGCACAAAGAGGCCTCAAAGGAGATCCAGGGTTCTTTCGGCTGGTGTTTCCAGAGCGTAACGAAGTGCCCGAGATGAGCCGTGACGACTTCTATATCTACAACGGCTACTACTTGTTTCCAGAAGAGGAGCTTCGCGCTGCCCGGGCCGCGGTGTCGCGCTCGGCCTGGATAATGGGCGGCAAGGAGATCGAGACGATCTATCCACATGCTGGAGAAATCCACATTAACGCATACTGGCGCTACGGCGACACCAGCGTGCACATGCCTGGTTACGATGTGCGCGTCATTCCACCCTCTGGAGTGATTACCACGATGATGCTATGGCTACTCCATGCGGCTGCAGCAGACCATATTTCGCCCTAGGTAACTCTCCGTCGGTTGAGCAGGGCACTACCTCGACCTCAGGGTACTGCCCGTGCGCCCCGTTGCGCATGGGCTTTTTGACCGGCCGCCATCCCGTCTACATCGGTGCCCGGGACAACAGAGCCTGGCTGCCTTCCGATTGTGCATGGCTTATTTATCCTACTGCAAAAATGGGTTCGCAATAGATATCTTGGAGCAGAT